>NZ_QFRV01000183.1:0-2804 GCF_004136805.1 Enterobacter cloacae complex sp. GF14B | reverse complement strand
GCCAGCCTAGTACGCTTCTAGCGATTTCACACTTAGTGACCGCATGAACATATGTGCTACTTTTCAGTTTTAGCACTTACTCATTTTTGTACTCTCTTTTCTGTGTGAAGAAGAAGAAGCTTTCCATCTCTGTGTGCTTTGTGCTTATCTTGTGTAGCTCTCTTGCATCCTCTTTCTTTACATGGTATCAGAGCGTGGTGCAGGCAAGAGAGGCTAAGAGAGCAAGAGCATCACAATACCTTCGTTCGCAATCCACGACCAGATGCCGATGGCGCCCCGCGCAGCGGAAAAATTTTTAGGGGTTTTTCGTACAAGTTTCTGAACAGGTCTCCGAAGTGCAGTATACAGAGATTTATAAACTGTACAAGTACAGTGGTTGTATGTACGCTTGATTGTGGACACTCGTTGAGTGTAGAAATCGTTACAGGTACCACGACAGCAGGTTCAACAGATTTCCAGGTTTTGCAGATTGCAGCTATTTTGTCTTAGTGCTTCAAGATGTCTGACGGTTTCAGTCAAATTGTCACTGAGAAGCTTGAGAAAAATAACTACCCGCATGGAAGTTCAGAATAACAAATTTCCTAAAAGGAAAAGGTTATTGGGACTATGTAGAAGGAGACAATGAAAAGGAACCAGAGATTCCCGAGGCAAATGCTACAGCAGAACAAAGGAAATCTTTGAGGGACTGGCAACAAGGCCAGAGCAAAGTGATGTATTGGCTTTCTATGAGCATCACAGATGGCATGATGGGCTATCTACAGGATGCTGAAACCCCCGCCATTGCATGGAAAAACTTAGGCAGAGTGTTCGAGGTGAACACCAAGGCCAGGAAGCTTCAACTAAAGTCGGAGCTAAATCAGGTTAAGAGGAACAACCTCTCAATCAATGATTATGCTTTGAAGATCAAGAGTATCATTGAGGCTCTTGGGTCTATTAAAGTCTCAGTGGAAGACGATGACATTGTCCGTGCATGCTTGGATGGTCTAGGAGATGAGTATGTACATTTTAGGTCTTCCATGAATACAAGAGACGACATCCCCGTGTTCCAAGATTTGATTTCTATGCTTATTCTTGAGGAGAAGAACCTTGACACATCTTCTTCTCATGGCAGAAATAATTCTGAACAGGCCTTCTATTCTAACTCAAACAGAGGTAGAGGTAGAGGTTGTGGTCGAGGCCCAAGGGGTTGCAGGGGCCAATTTCTGGAAGGTCAATCAAATCAAAACAATACAGGTGGCAGGGGAAACCAGTCTCAAGGCAGGGGGAGTCAAAGAGGTCGTGGTGCAGGATCAAGCAGGCAGCAACATACTCCAGATAGTAGAGGATGTTGGACTTGTGGTGAAAGAGGTCACATGTCACGTGACTGTCCAAAGGGAAAAGCAAGTAGAAAGAGAGAACAAGGCAACTATGCATCTACTAGCAGAGATGCAGATGACAGCAAAAACGAGCGCATGTTTGTTATGCAGCATGTAATGAATACAATGACTGCAGAGAATTCCACCCAAGATGATGTTTGGTATGTGGATTCAGGTGCCTCTAATCACATGACGTCTCGTGGAGAGTGGTTTAGAGATATGCGCAAACCAGATGTGTCAGGCTATGTGCAGACAGGAGATGACACAGCTCACCCCATTGCTCATGTAGGGGGCATACCTCTAAATACGAAGAGTGGGAAATCAAAGTACTTAGCAGATGTACTTCATGTCCCAAACATTACAAAGAATCTTGTTTCTGTTGGACAAATGGTTGAGCAGGGTTTGCAGGTTCGCTTCAATCCAAATGGCTGTTATGTAGAAGATTTCCAGAACGGCTGTAAGCTGATCACAGAGGGCAAATGTGTGGGCACAATGTTTACGCTGAATGTAGACATGCCTGAGGTAAAAGCTGCATTATTTGCACAGGGCACAGGTGTTTTGGCTGATGTTGACATTTGCCACAAACGCATTGGCCATGTCAATGAGCAGAGATTGCGCAGCATGCAATCAAAACAGATTGTAAAAGGTTTGCCCAAATTCAAGGTGGATGGTATGCATAAAGTGTGTGCAGCATGCCAGTTTGGAAAACAGTCAAAGGGCTCATTTCCACATGAGCGCAATGTATGTAAAAAGCCACTTGAGGTGGTGCACACAGATGTTTGGGGTCCAACCGATACTGCAAGTATACATGGTTGCAGGTATTATGTCTCTTTCATTGATGACCATACAAGGAAAGTATGGGTCTACTTCATGCGTAACAAAAGTGAAGTGTTTGGTCACTTTCAAGACTTCAAAGTCATGATTGAGAAGGAGACAGATATGCAAATCAAGACATTGAGGTCAGATGGAGGGGGAGAGTACTTCTCCAATGATTTTTCAGATTTTCTGCGAATGCATGGTATACACAGGCAGTTTACATGCAGATATACTCCACAGCAGAATGGGGTCGCAGAAAGGAAAAACAGGCACATTGCAGAGGTTGCACGTGCATTGATGAATGAGAAGAACATGCCTCATCATTTCTGGGCTGAAGCTGTAAATACAGCTGTGTACATTATGAACAGGACACCTACAGCTGCGGTGCATGATGTAACACCTGAGGAAAAGTTTACAGGTACAAAGCCTGATTTGGCACACTTGAAAGTGTTTGGCTGCATAGCTTACGTGCATGTACCAGATGAGTTGCGTAGGAAATTGGATCCTAAAGCAGAGAAATGTATTCTTGTGGGATATTCCCTTGAACAAAAGGGGTACAGGTGCTACAATCCTACTACACGAGAATTACGAGTGAGCAGAGATGTAGTCTTTGATGAGATGAGCAGCTGGTAC
>NZ_QFRV01000182.1:0-2816 GCF_004136805.1 Enterobacter cloacae complex sp. GF14B | reverse complement strand
CTGTGCCGAGAAGGGTCAGCGTCAGCGCGAACGACTCGGACATCGCCTCGCGGCCGGAGAGTTTCCAGAAGAGCAGCCCCTCCACCGGGAGCTGGACGGTAATTCGGTTGAGCATAATCTTTATTCCGTAATGGTTTATGCTGGGAACGTTTATGAACGTAAAGCTAATTTCGACGAGGTGGATTTGGATTGATGCAATGCTGGGTTGATTTGTCTGGAGGTACGAACTTTCGTTTTTATAAATCCAAAGAGTGCAGGCTTTTGGAAGCTCCGGAAAAAACCTTATCTCTGGCTTTCATGAAAGTTGAGCAATCACTTAACCGGCGCGGGTGGCCATTCGCCCCCCTTCTGGATGAGCTTCTCTTTTATTTCGTTTAATTTCTCGTATTGCTCACTGCCTCGCTCAAGTCCATTAAGCGCGTCCGCGAGCGCATTGCTCATCGACCAGCCATTTTTGGCCTTAATTGACGGATCCGCTCCTCGATCGAGCAGCAACAAGACATGATCGTAAGCCTGGTTATCCAGCGCATCAAACACCAGCGTTTTACCCAGTGAGTTGGTTGAGTTGACGTCAGCACCGCGATTGAGCATGGCTTCCAGCGTCTCTGTATTTTTCGCTTTTAGCGACTGGAAGATGATGGGTTCGTGGAAAACCTTATCTTTCACGTTGGGTGAGAGGCCACCGTCCAGCATCGCGTCGATCCAGTCCGCACTGTCTCCCTTTAGGGCAAATTCGGCAGGACTGCTTTTTCCCTGCGGTCGAGGCTGGAGCGGATCTGCGCCAGCCTTAACAAGCAACGTAATCACCTTTAAATGGGGCGATGTCTTTTTATCATTAATCGCGTTGCCGATGGCCCAAAAAAGCAGGGTCATATCCTGCTTTCCCGGTTTATTAAGATCGCTGTCTGGTGCAAGCGTCTTCACCGCGTCGACATCGCCTTCTTCAATCGCTTTCGCCAGTTCAAGCTGCTGACCGCTGAAGTAGTCCTGTGGATTAAGGTCCATATCCTGCTTACACCCCTGAATCATGAATAAAAAACATAACGCGACAAAAGCCATCAACCCTTTTTTCACAATCGACTCCCGATTATCGAAATATCCTCATCCTTCTGTTGCTCTATGCAATCAATCGCCTGATTAATCCCGTGGCGGTCCAGCGCACTTCCGGTTCCACCGGGAAGGTCATGGGGTATTCCGGCAGCATTAGGGCTCAGCGCAGAGATTTCCTCTTTGAGGATCCACGAAGGGACATGCCCTTTCATCGTTTTCAGATCTTCCCAGGGGTTAACTTCCTGAATCTTCGTCAGCAGTTCACCTTCAACCCGATACGCCTGGATATTATCCGTACTGCCTAATATCTTACCGCCGTATTTTTCTACGGTTCCGGCATTGAGGCCGGCGGCGTTAAACGTCCACCCCGCTTTCCCGCTGCCCATAGAGGTTGCAGAGGCGAGACCACCGCCAAGGGAATGACCGGCAATATCAATATTCTGGCCTGACCTTGCCAGCTCCTTACCGATACTCACGGCCTT
Source organism: Enterobacter cloacae complex sp. GF14B (assembly GCF_004136805.1). NCBI lineage: Bacteria > Pseudomonadati > Pseudomonadota > Gammaproteobacteria > Enterobacterales > Enterobacteriaceae > Enterobacter > Enterobacter cloacae complex sp. GF14B. The sequence goes on along the minus strand of NZ_QFRV01000182.1, from coordinate 1,284 downwards.
TTTATAATAATCTGAAGCCATACCCATGCCCTGTGAGAAGTTGTTCGACCAGTCAGCCCCGTTTACCACCGGCGCCAGTTCCCCTTTGGTCAGTAGAGAGGAGACATTCTCAGACAGAGAGGCGAAGCCAGGCTCGCGCGATCCCCTGAATACCAGCGTGGGGTTCATATCTGCACCAAACACTTCCGGCTTCGGTTGATAGACGCGCGCCAGAAAATTGGGGGACGTATCATCGTCAAAGAGCATGGATTTATTCAGCCCGAACTTTCCTAACAGCACATCGTCATTACTGATATCCGTCCATCCCTCCGGCACGCCCGGTGTGGTTTCCAGCGGGTTCACGGTCTTATAAATATTTTCCGCAAGCTTCGCTTTTTCCACCGCGATATTATTCGCCGCCAGACGTTTCGCGGCGATCTGGGCATCCGGATAAAGGCTATTGCTCCCCTTCGCGATCAGATCTTTACGCGCCTGCCAGCGTTCTGCTTTGGTCATCTTCTGAAGCTGCCCGGCATAGGTTTTACCGTCCTTGCCCGGAGTAGGTTCATCCGGCACCTGTGCCGTTTTAGATTTCACCACCTGTTTTGGCAGAACCGTTGGCGCAGGGCGAGATCCGTACGTTCTCACCATAGTTTCGTAGCGGTCAACAATTGTACTCACCGGATACCAGCCCAGGCCGACCAGCGAGGCAGCCTGGAGTTGCCCTTTGGCGTTGATATAAAAAATTTCCGTTACTGATGACCAGTCACGAAAACTTTCGTCAATGGCAACCACTCTGCCCATCTCTAAATCCTGCGCGATCAGCGTACGGGTATCGCGCCCGGACTGATAAGGATTCGCACCGGTGATCGTGCGCAGCAGATCGTAGCGCGTGAAGAGTGAGCGCAGCGAATGGTCGGGAACCGACATAATCCACTGTCCGGCAACGGACGGGCGGATTATTTTCGCAAACAGCGCTGGCGAGACGTTCTCGTGGAACAGATAGACAAACTTGATGTTATACATTCGCTCCGTCCTGTTACCCGCAGGCTTACGGATTCACCAGCCAGGTGCCTGGCTTCGCAATATCCAGCGTCTGGGTACGCGTTCTTCCATTGCCTTCCAGTTCAATGCGGGTCTCGCCCGCAGGCAATTTCAGCGATGCGTAACCGTTATTCCCCGGACGCAGCGCTTTAGACTCGCCGTTCACCTTCAGCGTCTCGCCATCAAGCATGCGGATGTAGACCAGCGCGACCGGGCTGGCGTCGACAGGCGGCGCACTCTGCTGCGCCGTAGCAGGTGGCG
>NZ_QFRV01000181.1:0-2851 GCF_004136805.1 Enterobacter cloacae complex sp. GF14B | reverse complement strand
GAGAGCATGAAAAACCTCGGGGCAGCCATCGAATGATGCCATCTACAGGGGTTAAAATAACCACCATCATTTCATAACAATACCTGCTGACTATGAAGATCTACGTCATCAAAATAGCAGTTCATGGAGTCAGTCCGATGGTCTGGCGTCGGCTGAGAATTGCTGCCGACACGTCACTGGCCGCGCTTCACTTCATTTTCCAGATAGTGCAGGGCTGGGGGGACGACCATCTCCATCAATTTCACATTTATGGCAAAGATTACGGTATCTCCTACGAAGGAGGCATCGGTTTTGTCGATAATCCGTTCCGGGTCGTGATTGATGATTTTGCTTTTGATGCTGGCGATCGCTTTACCTATGAATACAATTTCTTTGAGCACTGGCTTCATGACATTCGTGTTGAGGCCATTTATGAAAACTCTACGCTGAAAGCGCCGTTTTGTATAAGCGGCCATGGTATGCCCGGAGCCACAGCTGCGGATGAGTTCGATAAAACCCTGGCGTTTCTTGAAGCTATCGTTAATGCGGATGATGAAACAACGGTCGGCGAGATCCGCCCTTTTGCTGACGACCTGGATGCTGTCAGGTTCAACCGCCACAAAATCAACCGGCAACTGAGCAGGCTCGACCTTGCATCTCCGGTACTGGAGCCTGAAGTTATCTGGCTGGGCCGTCGTCGCTGACTGATGTCTATAAAGGTATACGTTTTCAGCATGCCTCTCAGATCCCCGAAAAAATGTCTATAAACCTCCCTAAATCAGTGTTTATGGATTATTCTTTAAATCTCTATGATGTTTAAAGACCTTCCGGAGGTTTTGCGTGCAATATGCCTACATCAGGGTAAGCTCGGCCGATCAGAATACGGCCCGTCAGGAAGAGGCATTGTCAAAGGCGGGTTTTCAGCCTGATAAAATTTGTGTTGAGCATGCCAGCGCGAAGGACACAAACCGCCCGGGGTTACAGGAACTCCTGGGGCAATTACGCCCTGGTGATACGCTTCTGGTTCATTCCATCGATCGCCTTTGCCGGAATATGTCGGATATGTGCGCTGTCACCACCCGGCTTCGTGACCAGGGCGTTACCCTTATTTTTCTGAAAGAGCAGCTGACGTTCAGCGCCGGCACAAACAATCCGATGCAGGAACTGCAGCTGCACATGATGTCGGCATTCAGCCAGTTTGAACGAGCCTTACTGAAGGAAAGGCAGGCCGACGGCATCGCCGCGAAAAAAGCACGGGGTGAAAAAACAGGGCGCCCCGGCGCCGATATCAAAAAGATCCAGGAAATTGACGCACTCAGAAGCAGAGGGGTCAGGCTCAGGATCGCCTGCGACCATGCGGGCCTTGGCGTTTCCACATATTATAAGCTTCGTCACCAGATGAACAACCAGTAGCCGGGAGATAGTCATCCACCACAGCAGGAGGCAATGATGCAACTGACGCTCCAGATAGTCATCACCGATGAATCAGGCTCCAGTCGAACGGAGGAACTGATGACAATCCAGAAATCAGGGGAGACCCGGAACGACATCGGATTATCGGTGTCAGAATCCAAGCTGTTGCTGAATACGGTCCAGCAGTCGGTGGTCCAGCTGCAGGCAGACGAATATACTCAACACCATATCCGGTGCCCTCACTGCCTTGCTGCGCGCAGAATCAAAGGCAAACAGAAAATACGGTACCGGACGCTGTTTGGCGTTATTCCGGTATCCGGGCTTCGGGTGTACCGGTGCCGTTGTGAAGAGAGTGATACAAAGACAGTCAGTTTGCTCAGCGACTGGGCCGGCGATTATTCTCACCCGGCACTGAAATATATTGAAACCCGCTGGGCCTCGATGATCTCCTATGAAATGACGACTCGTCTGCTGAAAGATATTCTGCCGGTGGGCCACAGCCTGAATGCCTCAACGGTGAGGAATCATTTATGCCAGGTGGCGCAGCGTCTTGACGCTGAGGCTGAAGCTCATTCAGGTTTTCTTTCCGGCTGCCCCCGCGACTGGGGGAACCTGCCCAGGCCAGGAAAACCGCTTGTGGTGGGTATAGATGGTGGTTATGTTCGCGATCGGGATGACAAAAAGCGTAATTTTGAAATTATTGCCGGGAAGTCTTTTTCCGTTGGTGCGCCTGCTGACACCCGCCGCTTCGGTTTTGTTCAGAAGGATGACTGTCATCCGGAACGCAGGCTCATGACCCACCTTTCAGCGCAGGGAATGCAGGCCAACCAGCAGATATTTTTTCTGTCCGACGGCGCGGATAATCTCAGGGACCTCCAGTTCGGTATGTACCCTGAGTCAACGCATGTGCTGGACTGGTTTCATATCACCATGAGGCTGAAGGTGCTCATGCAATATGCCCGGGGACTGCTGGTATCAGATCCAGAGGCGGGGAGTAAAGTTCTGGCACTGCTGGAAAGCATTAAACGATATCTCTGGCATGGCAATGTTGTCGCTGCGCTGGAACATATTGATAATTGCGTTATGTATTGCGATGACCCTGAACTCAGCTATCCTAGCCTGAAATCCCTGCAAAAACATCTGGATGAAATGTATACCTACATCCGGAATAATAAGATGATGATCCCAAACTACGGCGAAATGCGTCGGTACGGAGAGCCGGTATCAACCGCGTTTGTGGAATCCACGATCAATGAAGTGATCGCCAGACGAATGGCCAAAAAGCAGCAGATGCAGTGGAGCAGAAAAGGGGCTCATTATTTGTTACAGACCCGGACCGCCGTTTTGAATAACGAACTGCAGGATAAATTTGTCTGCTGGTATCCGGGTTTTCAAAGTGACGGGAAGGGACCAGCGATGGCAGCATAGCTCACGCTGCCCCAATATTTTTTATGCTCTC
>NZ_QFRV01000180.1:0-2898 GCF_004136805.1 Enterobacter cloacae complex sp. GF14B | reverse complement strand
CGAGCGGAACTCCTGGCCGCTGGTGTTTCTGATGGGGTAACAGATTTTCACAGGCACTCCTTAGCGTGAGAAACGTCCGCGCCGCTGCGCAGGTATTACTGAAGGTCCATCCTGCTGTTGCTCTGCCGGGGAAACCGGGATCTGGCTGAGGCTGGTTCTTTCGAATACCTGCGCGACATTCTTCAGTGACGCCCCTGTACCAGGAACCAGATAGGTCGCCACTTTCATTATCATCATCCCTTCGGAGCCATGCTCTATCCCATTCTGGTTCAGCTTCAGGTATGACCCGCCGCCATTCAGCGTCAGCGTTTTCGGGGTGCTGATGATGATTTCATCTTCGCTGCTCGTCACGGTCAGTTGCTTTTCAGCAAACAACGCCAGGGTGTTGTGCTGAGCCTGTATTTCCACATCCCCCTGGTTTGCAACCAGCTTTGCTCCTTCCTTATGCACAAACAACCCCAGCGCCTTCTCCACCGAAACCGACAGGTTTTTCATTGCACCGATATCAAGGTGTTCACCTGCGTTTATCATGGTGTTCTTCGTACTGGTCAGTTGAAGATGTTCACCGGAGGTAACAGCCACTCCCTGCGGGGCGCTGGCCAGCAGCACCGCCGACTGAAGTTCTCTTAACCGTTCCGAGACCAGGTTAACCTGCGTGCTGATATCCGACACCAGCGCACCGGCTGCTTCAGCCGCGCCATTCAGCGCCTGCATCTGGCTGTTAGCCTTGTTAATCTGATTCACCGCCGGACTCATCTCCAGTACCGGCCCGTGCGCCTTCGGCTGTTCATGCGCGGACAGATAAAGTCCTTTCGCCGCACGGACCGCGCCATATTCATCCGTGCGCAGTTCAAAACCGCTACCGCGCTGTGAGCGCTGCGTATCAACCAGATGGCCCATATTGAGCTGGGTTTTGCCGTACTCCGTGGCGAGTTTGATATGCTCCTCACCGCGTTTGTCTTCAAGCCGCAGCTTGTTATTTGCAGGCGTGCGCAGCACGTTGCGCGTATGGTTATCACGAGTGACATGATCCGGATGTTCGGAGTCATGCAGGGCATATGCAATATACGGACGATCGGGGTCCCCGCTGTCAAACATCACCGACACTTCCGTGCCGTCAAGCAACGGCGCATGCCAGCCGTAGGTATCACCGGCATACGGTTTTGCCAGCCGCAGCCATAGATACGCATATCCCTGTTCAGTGCTGTTGCGGTCAAAGTCAAGCCTGACCCGGTAGCGTCCCTGTGAATCAAGCCAGGCGTAAGTGTCGCCTTTTTGCATGCTTTCCACCCTTGCCGGCAGCGAACCGGAGATCACCGGGCGGTTGAGCGATTTCGGGCGGTAACAGACCGTTTCACTGTATGGGATCCCCGCGAACTTCACCCGGAAACTGTCCTGACGCGAGCCGCTGGCTTCCACAGTAGTGATAACTATCCCGTCCTTCAACACCTCCGGCAGACCTGCATCCGTTTCCAGCACCTGGCCCGGTGTCAGATGCGGGCAGGAGCTGTGCCCACTGACGGTATACTGTTCGTTCAGGATGCGTTCATGGCGCAGACGAGCAAAGAACGCACCGGTTTCAGGACTTTCCGTATCGCCTGCTGTCAGAAACGGCTCTGCATAATGATAGATCTCACCTGTGGTGATCCCTTTCCGCCCGCTGACGCTGACCGTACTGTCCTGTGGCGTCAGCGCATCCCGGTAGTTGTAATCCCGGGTAGTCACCCCGCCGCTGACAACATGGTACGCGGTATGGATATCCCAGACACTTTCCTGCCCGCTGTCGCTCATGCCGGACGGGTTTCGCAGCGGCAGGGTCACGCCAAACTGATACTGCTCCGGGCTATCCTGGAAAATAATGACATCCTGTTCAAGACGGCTGTCCATTTCGAACCGCCAGAAAATTCCCACTTCGGCCAGCAGTCGCTGAATAAATTCAAGATCGGTTTCCCGCCACTGAGTAATCAGCTCTCGGGCTGGGTATTCACGGGACAGACGAAACTCAAAGTCCGCCCCTTCCAGACCGTGCCTGCGGAGTACTTTTTCCACGACGTCAGTAACGGAATGATTGAGAAAAATCTCACACCTTTTCGTTTTCGCTAACAGGGCGATACGTGGCACCAGCGCCAGGGTATATACGGTATCTTCTTTTGAGGTGGATACACGTTTAAACGATTCCACCATGCCATAAACGGTACGTACCGGCATAGCCGGCGTCCCGTCAAACACCGGGGTCTGAAACGTAAAAGATGCGGGTTTTAACAGCACAGCGTCACCGGCAATATCCGGCGAGGAAGAGGTCACGGAGATATCAAATCGCCAGGGTTGGCTCAGAGTCTCCACCGAACTGAATTTCAGTACATCAAGAAATTCAGTGCAGCCATGCACATCCAGCCGATAACGTGACTGACCGAGCAACTGCCTGACCAGACCAGTCGCATCGTTTAACAGTGAATCACTCATGGCTGTATTCCTCTATTCTCGCCATCAAATGCCAGCACAATCCCCTCCTCCTCATTCCAGCCCAGCGTAAGATGCTGCGGCTTCTGCCCCGCTGCCATATGCATCAGCAGCTGCTGGCTCAGCACCGGCAGAATCTGCTGGTTCAGCAGACTGTCAACATTGCGCGCCCCGGTGTCCGGCAGCAGGCAGGCGGCGGTCAGCGCGTCGTACAGGCTTTCGTGGATATCGGTCTTCATACCGTAGTGACGGTTGAGGCGTTTACTGACCTGCGCCAGCTTCATTTCCACGATGGTGCGCATCGCTGCCTGCGCCAGCGGACGGTAAATCACCGTCTGGAAGCGCGCCAGCAGCGCGGGCTGGAAGTGGTCCCGCAGGACAGGACGCAGCAGTTCATGCAGGTCCGGCTCTGTCGCCTCCGGCTGTTCCTCCAGCATC
>NZ_QFRV01000179.1:0-2948 GCF_004136805.1 Enterobacter cloacae complex sp. GF14B | reverse complement strand
GTGGCCATTGCCCGCGCGCTGCTGCTGCGCCCGCAGCTTCTGCTGCTGGATGAACCGACCTCGGCGCTGGATATGTCGGTACAGGCGGAGATCCTGAACCTGCTCAACCGCCTGAAGGCGCAGCACGGCATGACCTACCTGCTGGTGAGCCACGATGCGGACGTGATTGCGCATATGTCCGACCGGGCGGCATTTATGGCGCACGGGGAGATCCAGCGGGTATTTGACCGTGAAGCAATGTTGCGGGGCGAGCACAGGATGGGGTAAACCGTGCGGCGGCGAGTGCCGCACGCATTTTGTAGGCCGGGTAAGGCGTAACCGCCACCCGGCAAAACGTTACTTCAGCAGCTTCACCGTGGCATCGATGTCGATCTCATCTTCAGTGAAGATCAGCGTCGTGTTCTGGAAGGTAGTGATCGCCAGCTTCTTCACCGTGCGCATTTCGCCCGGCTTTTTCTCGGTTTTTGGTTTGATGCTGTTCATCAGCAGCCCCACCGACAGCACCGCGTTCTCTTTGTCGATTTTAGTATCAACGGGCTCTTCTTCGCTGAACACCACGAAGGATTTAATTGAGGTAAGCTTCACGCGCTCGCCTGCAATATAGAGGTGCTTACTTTCGGGGATCACCTTCACCGCATACGCGGAAAGGCCTTTGCTGTTGGTGGTTGGCTCGAAGGTCACCGCCGCATCTTTCTTAATCAGATCAGGGTTGGCGACCTTAATCACATGAAAGTAGCGGTTGTCGCCGTTTTCATCTTTGATAAATCCAAAGCCTTTATCTTTAAACCACGTTGTGATTGTACCGTTCATCGCTGTTACCGCCTGTCAGATCTCAAGACTAAAGTTTTGCAGCGCGCAGTGTAATGCACAATGGCTGACGAGACAAAAAAAAGCCCCTGCACGGGAGCAGGGGAAAGTTCATGTCAGAGCTTTTTAGTATTGTGTATTTAGTTGAACACCATCCCACCATCAATCAGCAGCGACTGACCAGTCATGTAGTCGGAATCCGGCCCGGCGAGGTATGAGACGCAGGCGGCGACATCTTCCGGCTCGGACAGACGGCCAAGCGTAATGCGTTTGGCAAAGGTTTCTGTCCCGTAGCCGAGCGGTTTACCCGCCGCCTCGGAGACCTGACGGTCGATTTCCGCCCACATCGGCGTTTTGACGATGCCCGGGCAATAGGCGTTAACGGTGATCCCCAGCGGCGCGAGATCCCGCGCAGCGGTCTGGGTTAAGCCACGCACCGCGAACTTGCTGGAGCTGTAGACCGCCAGTTCCGGGTTGCCGGTATGGCCCGCCTGGGAGCAGGCGTTGATGATTTTGCCGCCGTGCCCCTCTTTGCGGAAGGCGTCAATTGCGGCCTGAATGCCCCAGATCACCCCTTTCACGTTGATGTTGTAGACCTTGTCGACAATCTCCGGCGTGATGGATTCGATGGGCGTGGACGGCGCCACCCCGGCGTTATTGACGATGACGTTAAAACCGCCCAGCGCGGTGCGGGCTTTTTCCACCGCCGCGAACACCTGCTCGCGGTCAGAGACGTCCACCTTCACGGCGACGGCCTTCCCGCCGTTGCGGGTGATCTCATCCGCGACCGCTTTCGCCGTCTCTTCGTTATAATCCGCAATAGCAACGGCAAAACCATCCTTCACCAGGCGAAGCGCAATCGCTTTGCCAATCCCCTGGCCGGAGCCGGTTACGAGAGCCACTTTTTGCATTTCTCTGTCCTTATATTGATTCACAAAATCTGGCTGAGATGGAGCTGGCCCATCAGCAGCGGGTTATCGCTGTAGTCGACGGGAATGGCCACCACGGCCGGGCCATCGACATCCATTGCGGCACGCAGCGTCGGTTCGAGCGCGTCGGCACTCTCGACGGCAAAACCTTTTGCGCCGAACGCGTCGGCATAGGCTTTGAAATCGACCGGGCCGAACTCCACGCCGGAGAGACGCTGGTATTTTTTCTCTTCCTGGATGGCCACCATGTTGTAGGCGTTATCCACCCAGATGATGTGCAGAATATTGGCGTTGAGGCGTACGGCGGTTTCCAGCTCCATGCTCGACTGCAAAAAGCCGCCGTCCCCGGAGACCGACACCACCTTGCGCCCCGGGTTAACCAGCCACGCGCCAATCGCCCACGGCAGCGCCACGCCCATGGTCTGCTGACCGTTGGAGATCATCACCTGACGCGCGCGGAAGCTGTAGAGGTAGCGGGCGATCCAGATGTGGAAGCTGCCCATGTCGACGGTGAGCGTCACGTCGTTGTTCACGATGTCCTGCATGGCGCGCACGATGCGCAGCGGATGCAGGGCAAACTGGTTAAGCGATGCGCCGCGACGGTCGAGGAGGTCCCGCTGATGCTGGCGATCGACAAGAATTTCCGAGGCGCGCTGGCTGAGTTCAAGCTTGTGCTCGATTCGGCTGGCAAGCAGATTCAGCGTGGCGGCAATATCCCCAACCAGTTCCAGATCGGGAACATACTTGCGCTCCTCATAGGCGGGCAGCACGTCAATGTGCACCAGGGTGGCGTCACCGCTGTTCCACATGGACGGCTCGTATTCCACCGGGCTGTAACCGATACAGATGATCAGATCCGCCAGATGCAGGAGCCGATCGCCCGCCTGGTTGTTAAACAGACCGACGCGTCCGGCGAAGCGGGTGAAGTGTTCCTGATTCACCGCCCCGGCGGCCTGATAGGTGCTGGTGACCGGAATACGGCTTCTCTCCAGCAGCTTATGCAGCGCGGCGCTGTTGGCGGGCTGGCTGGCCATCAGGCCGAGTAAGATGACCGGGTTTTTGGCCTTCGCGATAAGCTTCGCCACCTCGTTGATGGCTGACTCCGGCGCCGGGCCCATCAGCGCCGCGGTGCTGGCGGGTAAAATCGCCCCCGTGGTGGGCTGGTCGACAATATCCTGCGGCAGGCTGACAAACGCCCCGCCCGGCCCGCCC
>NZ_QFRV01000178.1:0-2985 GCF_004136805.1 Enterobacter cloacae complex sp. GF14B | reverse complement strand
GTTGGGCTGGCGCTGACGCCAACGCGTATCGCCCTGCTGCTGCTGGCCGCGTGCCTGACGGCGACGGCCACCATGACCATTGGCCCGCTCAGTTTTGTCGGATTAATGGCGCCGCATATCGCCCGTATGATGGGCTTCCGCAGGACTTTGCCACATATCGTGATCTCTGCGCTGACGGGCGGGGCGATCCTGGTCTTTGCTGACTGGTGCGGAAGGATGGTGCTGTTCCCGTATCAGATCCCGGCGGGCCTGCTGTCGACCTTTATCGGCGCGCCGTACTTTATATATCTGTTGAGAAAGCAGAGTCGGTAATAAAAGTAAACGGCAATCCTTAGATTGCCGTTTTAGTGTTTGCTCCCTCTCCCTTGAGGGAGAGGGCTGGGGTGAGGGCATCAAGCCGCACATTTTACAGCTTCGCAAACACCTTACGCGCTGCGTCGATGGTGTTATTGATATCTTCTTCGCTGTGCGCCACGGACATAAAGCCCGCTTCAAACGCTGACGGGGCCAGATACACGCCTTCTACCAGCATCAGGTGGAAGAAGCGTTTGAAGCGTTCCACGTCGCATTTCACCACGTCCTGATAGCAGGTCACGGTTTTCGCCTCGGTGAAGAAAATCCCGAACATCCCGCCGACGTGGTTTACCACCAGCGGAATACCCGCGTCTTCTGCGGCTTCCAGCAGACCGTTTGCCAGCTGCGTCGTCCGGTCCGTCAGGGTTTGGTGGATGCCCGGCTGCGCCACTTCGGTCAGACAGGCAAAGCCCGCCGCCATCGCAATCGGGTTACCGGAGAGCGTACCCGCCTGGTAAACCGGACCGGTTGGCGCCAGTGCGTCCATTACGTCCTTACGGCCGCCAAACGCGCCGACAGGCATGCCGCCGCCAATGATCTTGCCGAGGCAGGTCAGATCCGGCTCGACGCCGTAGTATGACTGCGCCCCCGCCAGTGCGACGCGGAAACCGGTCATCACTTCGTCGATGATCAGCAGCGCGCCGAACTCATCGCACAGTGCGCGCAGGCCCGGCAGGAAGTCAGGCTGCGGTGGGATACAGTTCATGTTGCCCGCCACCGGTTCGACGATAATGCAGGCGATCTCCTGCGGATACTGCTCGAACGCCGCGCGAACGGTGTCCAGATCGTTATAGGTGCAGGTGAGGGTGTGTTTTGCGAAGTCAGCCGGCACGCCCGGAGAGTTAGGCTGACCGAGCGTCAGCGCGCCGGAACCGGCTTTTACCAGCAGGCAGTCGGCGTGGCCATGGTAACAGCCTTCGAACTTGATAATCTTGTCACGGCCGGTAAAGCCGCGCGCCAGACGGATGGCGCTCATGGTCGCTTCCGTACCGGAGTTCACCATACGCACCATGTCCATCGTTGGCACCAGCTCGGTGACCAGCTCCGCCATTTTAACTTCCATCTCGGTTGGCGCGCCGAAGCTCAGGCCGCGCTGAGCGGCTTCAATCACCGCGTTGCGGATCGCCGGGTGGTTGTGGCCCAGTACCATCGGGCCCCAGGAGCCGACGTAATCGACATAGGCTTTACCATCCACATCATACAGATATGCGCCATCCGCACGTTCGATAAACAGCGGGGTGCCACCCACGCCGGTAAAGGCGCGCACCGGTGAGTTTACGCCGCCTGGGATAAGCTCGCGGGCTGCGCTGTAGAGGTTTTCAGACTTGCTCATGGCGTCGTTCCTGGTTCGTAGAAATAAGTTAAGGCAACTATTCTAAGTGATTCGGATGAGGTTATAAAATTTTTGCCCCGTAAAGGGCTTAACAATTGTTAAGTATTTTTCAGGGGACGAGGGGACTGTCTCTGGTAAAATCCCTGCGGCCATTTGTATGACGAAACAGAAAAGGTAATGAACGAGAACACTCCGTCTTTTGAACAACAGCAGTTTACGCGCGCGAAGCGCCGGGTCAGCATCCGGCGGCTGCTCAACCGTGACAAAACCCCGTTGGCCATTCTGCTGGCAGCTGCCGTTGTGGGCACGCTGGCCGGTCTCGTGGGCGTCGCGTTTGAAAAAGCCGTCAACGCGGTGCTCAACTGGCGCATAGGCACCGTCGCCAGCTTTGCGGATCGGGAATGGCTGGTCTGGGTGTGGGCCTTTGGCCTTTCGGCCCTGTTTGCCATGGTGGGCTATTTCCTGGTACGTAAATTCGCACCCGAAGCGGGCGGCTCGGGGATCCCGGAAATTGAGGGGGCGCTGGAGGAGCTACGCCCGGTTCGCTGGTGGCGGGTACTTCCTGTGAAATTTATCGGCGGGATGGGAACGCTCGGGGCGGGCATGGTGCTCGGTCGGGAAGGGCCAACGGTACAGCTGGGCGGTAACGTCGGGCGCATGGTCGGCGATCTGTTCCGTATGCGCAGCGCCGAAGCACGGCATACGTTGCTGGCGACGGGGGCGGCGGCGGGGCTGTCTGCGGCGTTTAACGCGCCGCTGGCGGGTATCCTGTTTATCATTGAAGAGATGCGCGCCCAGTTCCGCTACAACCTGATCTCCATTAAAGCGGTGTTTACCGGCGTGATTATGTCGAGCATTGTCTTTCGCGTCTTTAATGGCGAAGGGGCGGTGATTGAAGTTGGCAAGCTGACCAATGCGCCGGTCAATACTTTGTGGCTGTATCTGGTTCTTGGGATGATTTTTGGCGTCGTTGGCCCGCTTTTTAACACCCTGATTTTACGGGCTCAGGATATGTTTCAGCGCATCCATGGCGGAAATACCACGAAATGGGTGCTGGTGGGGGGCCTGCTTGGCGGCGTGTGCGGGATCCTCGGCTTCATCGAACCGAACGCGGCGGGCGGCGGTTTCGGCCTGATTCCCATTGCCGCGGCGGGGAATTTCAGCGTGGGGCTGCTGCTGTTTATGTTTATCTCGCGGGTTATCACGACCGTGCTGTGCTTCTCCTCCGGCGCACCGGGCGGCATATTTGCCCCGATGCTGGCGCTGGGAACGCTGCTGGGCACGGCGTTTGGCATGGC
>NZ_QFRV01000177.1:0-3029 GCF_004136805.1 Enterobacter cloacae complex sp. GF14B | reverse complement strand
GGCGACGGCGCGCCAGGGTGGACGGAATACCGGTCTGCACAATATCCGGCAGGGCAGGCATCGGCTGTACGGATTGCAGTTCGGCATCCAGCGCGCCCGGCGGCTTACCAAGGAGGATCGCCAGCCCGTTCATCGCCTGGCGTTCCTGCGCCTGATACTGCGGCAGCTGGGCTTCAAGATTGCCCAGCTGCGCCCGGGCGTTCTCCACGTCCATCTGCGGCGACAGCCCGCCCCGCTGGCGGCTTTCGGTCAGCTCCAGCGTCTGCTGTGCGCTTTCAATTTGCGTATTAAGCGTGGCAATGATGCTCTGCGCCCCACGCAGCTGTAGCCACGCCCGCGCCACTTCGGCTTCCAGCGAGACCAGCGCATCGTTACGCTGCTCGATCGCTGCCCGCTGCTGCGCCTCGGCCGCTTCTACCTGACGGCGCACCTTGCCCCACAGGTCGATTTCCCACTGGGCGTCGAAGCTGCCCTGATAGAGGTTAATCGGCTGCGTCAGCGGGCCTAACGCGCCCCGCAGTTCAGGATCGACATTATTCAACTGGTCGTACACACCGTGGGATTTTAGCTCCCCTTCCAGCCCAAGCTGCTGGCGCGTCGCCTGCACATTGCCATTCACCGACGGGAAAAACGCCCCGCCGGCCTGGTTAATCTGTTCGCGCGCCCCGGCAATGCGTAATACGGTTTGCTGTAGCGTCAGATTTCCGGCGATGGCGCGTTCAATCAGGCTGTCGAGCTGCGGCGAGCCGAAGGTTTTCCACCAGCGCGGGTTAGTGGCGGCGGAGGAAGTTTGCGATTTCACCGCGCTGTCGCCCTTATCGTTCCAGTGCGTGGTGGCGAGCGGTGCAGGCTGTTGGTAGTCCGGCCCGACGGCGCAACCCACCAGCAGCATCATTATCATCAGGGGGTGTAAACGTCTGTGTATCATCAGTGTGCTCCTGCACTCCCCTCGCTCTTAACCGGCGAGAGCAATAAACAAAACGGAATCAGTAATAAGGCCACCGCGCTCAGAATGGTGAAGACGTCAATGTAGGCCAGAAAGCGCGACTGCTCGATCATCGTCTGGTACATCCGTCCAGTGGCAATGCCGGTCGGATCGCCCACCTGAGTGGTGAAGTTCTGGATCGCCTGGGCGCTTTCGCGAATCGCCAGCTGGAATTGCTCGTTAAACGGCGAAGCGTGGTAAGCCAGATGCGCGCTGTGCGCCTGCGAGCGCTCGGTGATCGCCGCCGTCGAGAGCGAAATCCCAATCGAGCCGGCCACGTTGCGGAACATGGTAAACAGCGCCGCCGCGTCGGCGTTAAGCCGCCTCGGGATCGAGATAAAAGCAATGGTGGTGAGGGGCACAAACAGGAACCCCAGTCCAATCGACTGAGCGCTGCGGAACAGCACCAGCGTTTCGAAATCGATATCCGGCGTCAGCGTGCGGGACCAGAAGAACGACACCGCCAGGCAGGTAAAGCCGAAGGCGATGATCCAGCGCGTCTGCACCACCGGCATCAGCTTCAGCACCAGCGGGATGGTCAGCACAATCAGCACCGCGCCGGGCGAGAGCACCAGCCCGGACCAGGTGGCGGTATAGCCCAAATCCTGCTGCGCCAGCTGCGGAATAACCACCGAACTGCCGTACAGGATCATCGCCATCCCCGCCATCAGCAGGCTGGAGATCGCAAAGTTGCGGTCCTTCATACAGTGCAGATCCACCACCGGCTTTCTGGCATACATCAGCCAGTAGATCGCGCCGATAATACCGACCAGCGTCAGTACAGCGAAGGTGCGGATAAAGTTCGAATAAAACCAGTCATCATCTTCGCCCCGGTCGAGCATCACCTGCAAACAGCCAAGACCGAGGGCGATCAGGCCGATCCCCGTCCAGTCGACGGTGAGCTTCTCTTCCGACTTTTTCTCCCACGGCGGATCTTCCAGCAGCTGATAGATGGCCAGCACCGTCACAATCCCTACCGGGATATTGATAAAGAACACCCAGCGCCAGGAGTAGTTATCGGTGATCCAGCCCCCCAGCGTGGGGCCGAGTACCGGCGCGACGATAATGGCAATGGATGAAAGGCCAAAGGCTTTGCCCCTGTCCTCCGGCTTAAAGTAGTCGAGTAGCACCGACTGCTGGGTAGGCTGCAACCCGCCGCCAAAGAACCCCTGCATCACGCGGAACAGGATGATTTGCCATAGCTCGGTGGCGATACCGCACAGGAACGAGCAGATGGTGAACATCACAATGCAGATCAGGAAGAACTGTTTGCGGCCAAACAGGCGGCTGAGAAAGGCCGAAATCGGCAGCACGATGCCGTTCGCCACCAGGTAGCTGGTGAGCACCCAGGTGGATTCGTCATAGCTGGCCGAGAGCGACCCCGCGACGTGGGGCAGCGCCACGTTGACGATGGTGGTGTCCAGAATTTCCATAAACACCGCCAGGGTGACCACAATCGCCACCGCCCACGGGTTACTGGCGGGCTTCCAGTTATCGTGGCTGTGATCCGTCATTCCACGGTGACCTTCGGTTCAACCGACAGCCCCAGCGGCAGCGGCTTGTTCGGATCCAGCCCTTTATCAATCACGATTTTCACCGGTACGCGCTGAACGATCTTCACAAAGTTACCGGTGGCGTTTTCCGACGGGAAGGCGGAGAAGCGCGAGCCGCTGCCCTGCTGGATGCTGTCGATATGGCCTTCCAGCTCCATATCCGGCCAGGCATCGACGGACACGGTCACTTTGTCGCCCGGCTTCATGCGCTCAAGCTGCGACTCCTTGAAATTCGCCACCACCCACACGTTCGGGGAAACCAGCGAGAACAGCGCCGTGCCGGCCTGCACCAGCGTACCGGGCTGGACGTTGCGTTTAGTGACGAAACCGTCGAACGGGGCGCGGACTTCGGTATAAGAGAGGTTCAGGTTGGCGGTTTCCAGCTGCGCTCTGGCCTGATCGACCTGGCGTTCGCGGGCTTCGACGTTGGTCTCCTGCTGGCGGATTTGCAGCTGGACCTGCTCCGCCACCTCCAGCTGCGCCTGGGCGCT
>NZ_QFRV01000176.1:0-3196 GCF_004136805.1 Enterobacter cloacae complex sp. GF14B | reverse complement strand
ACCCATAAATCGGATCTCGCCATCGCCGGTGCGGTGGTGATCGCCTGGGCGGTTTCACGCGCTATCGACGGCGAGCGCTGGCATCACATCGCCGATGCCCTGCCGGGTATTGCCCGTGCGGCGCAGGAGGCGAACACGACCACCTTCAGCGCATCGCTTTCCGCTCGTATTGAGCTGGCCCTGAAAACCGTGCGCGAAGCCAACGGTACCGAGTCCGCCAGCGAGCAGATCTATCAGCTTATTGGCGCGGGCACGAGCACCCTTGAGTCCGTTCCGGCGGCGATTGCGATGGTCGAACTCGCGGGCACCGATCCGAACCGCTGCGCGGTGTTATGCGCCAACCTGGGCGGTGATACTGACACTATCGGCGCGATGGCAACGGCCATCTGCGGTGCGCTGCACGGTGTACAGGCCATTGATCCGGCACTCAAAAACGAACTTGATGCCGTAAACCGGCTCGATTTCGGCCACTACTGTGAAAAACTGCTGCACTTCCGGGAGCACAGGGAGGGCGTATGAGTGCTTTTGCCCGCCGTCTCGAAACCCTTCACGCCACGCGTCCCGTAACGGTGCTCGGCGCAGCGGTCATCGACGTGATTGCCGACGCCTACGCTCTGCCCTGGCGCGGGTGTGATATCGAACTGAAGCAACAGGGAGTGAATATTGGCGGCTGCGCGCTGAATATCGCCATCGCCCTGAAGCGGCTCGGCATTGCTGCGCAAAACGCGCTTCCTGTCGGCCACGGCGTGTGGGCCGATATTATCCGTAACGCCATGGCGAAGCAGGATCTGCACAGCGCCGTGGAAGCGGAAACGGGCGATAACGGCTGGTGCCTGGCGCTGGTGGAGCCTGACGGTGAACGGACCTTTATGTCGTTCAGCGGCGTGGAGAATCAGTGGCAGCAGCGCTGGCTGGACGGGTTAAGCGTGCCGGCAGGGAGCCTGATCTCTTTGTCCGGCTACCAGCTGGCGTCCCCCAGCGGTGAGCTGCTGACGGCCTGGCTGGAAAGTCTTCAGGATGCGACGCTCTTTATCGATTTCGGTCCGCGCATCGCGGATATTCCCGACCCGCTGATGGCAAGGATTATGGCCTGCAAACCGATTGTCTCGCTTAATCGTCAGGAGGCGGAACTTGCCGCAGAATGGCTTGGCGTAAGCGTGGAAGAGCTCGGCACACGGTGGCAGCAGAGGTTTTGCGCTGCGCTGATCGTACGCCATGATAAAGACGGGGCGGTCTGGTATGACGGTGACGCTTCCGGACACGTTCCGGCGTTTCCTGCTACCGTGGTCGATACCATCGGCGCGGGTGACAGCCATGCGGGAGGTACCCTTGCCGGTCTGGCCGCGGGATGGTCACTGCCAGAGGCGGTGCAGCTTGGCAATGCCGTAGCCGCCTGGGTAGTCAGCCATCGCGGTGGCGACTGCGCCCCCACGCGCGAGGCCCTACTCCTCGCACACAAAGACGTATAGGTCGCTGCGGCAGTAGCTGATGCTGTACTCAATTGGCCGGTGCTGTTGATCGAGCGCGACTTGCTTGATCACCAGCACCGGTATCTTATCGTCCATCTTGATATGCGCCTGAAACTCGCTGTCCGGCATCCGGGCGCTGACGCGGGACCGGGTGCGCTGCGGCAAGATATTCTGGCTGCGGAAGTAATCATAAAGCGAGACGCCAATGTCGTCCGGGTTGGGAATTAATCCTACTGGTACCCAGGACTCCTCTATCGATACTGCATCGTCATCCACATAGCGGATGCGCTTAAGCAGAAATACATCACTGTCTGGCGCAAGGGAAAGGTGGCGGGCGATCTCCTCCGGACATTTCACGACGCGTTTATTAACCCACAGCGTGTTGGGCGTTTTGCCCCGCAGCACCACCTGCTGAGAAAACCCGCGCGCCTCTTTTAGCGAATATTCAAAGATATTGTTGATTTGCGTACCGTATCCACGCGCGCGGGTGACGACGCCAGCCTCTTCCAGCGCCTGCATCGCTTTACGCACCGTAATGCGCGACACACCGGCAAGCTGGCTCAGATCGCGCTCGCCAGGCAAAATATTACCGTGCGCGAGCACGCCGCTGCGTACCGCGTTTTTAACCGTTTCGGCAAATTTCAGGTACAACGGCGTGTTGTCCGGTGCGGCAATTCGTTCCTTGAGTTGAGCAATTAACCGGGTATGCGCTTGTTCCATCTCTGTTTTTCTCTGGCATAAGGTTTTATGCCAGTATACGGCTTACCACCATGCATGAAAATGGTGAACCGGCCCAATACCGTGACCCACTTCCAGAGAATCGGCTTTTGCCAGCGCGTCCGAGAGCCAGATCTTCGCCTCCTGTACCGTATCCGCCCAGTTCGCGTTTCGGGGACGCAGCGCCGCCAGCGCCGCCGAGAGCGTACAGCCCGTGCCGTGGGTGTTTTTGGTCTGTACGCGCGGGGCGGTGAAACGTTGCGCGCCATCGTGGGTGAAGAGCCAGTCCGGGCTTTCTGCATCATCGAGATGACCGCCTTTCATCAGTACCGCGCGACACCCCATCGCCAGCAGCGCATTGCCCTGCTCTTTCATTTCACGTTCGTTTTGCGCGTGTGGCGCATCCAGCAGCGCGGCGGCCTCAGGCAGGTTTGGCGTGATCAGCGCCACCTGCGGCAGCAGCTTTTTACGCAGGGTGTCGACGGCCGAGGCGGAGAGCAGCGGATCGCCGCTTTTGGCCAGCATCACGGTATCGAGCACCACGTTTTTTATCTGATAACGTTTGAGACGTTCAGCAACAGCTTCAACAATGTCCGCCTCTGCGAGCATGCCAATTTTGGTGGTGTCGATACGTACATCGCTGAATACCGAATCCAGCTGTGCGGCGACAAAATCCGGCTCAATGCGATACACCGACTGTACACCGCGCGTGTTTTGCGCCACCAGCGCGGTGATAACCGAACATCCGTAAGCGCCGAGCGCAGAGAAGGTTTTCAGGTCTGCCTGGATCCCCGCTCCGCCGCTGGGATCGGTTCCCGCAATAGTCAGGGCATTTATGCGTGTCATACCTGTTCCTCCAGCGCGTAAAGCGCGTCCAGAAACGCGGAGGAAAAGCTGCCGGGCCCCCGGCTTCGAGTCAGGGCAACTGACCCTGCGCGCTTCATGAAGCCGCAGGCAGCCGTCGCGTTATCAAGCCTGTCGCCAGGCAGCGAGCAGCAGGCAGCGACGAC
>NZ_QFRV01000175.1:0-3210 GCF_004136805.1 Enterobacter cloacae complex sp. GF14B | reverse complement strand
GAGATAAAGAAAAACCGCAACGCTCGCCGCAAGATGAAAACTTGTTTTTCATCGAGGAAGCGTAAGATCCACGATACCAACATAAAGCACTTACTCCCTGCATTTAAATATAAAACCCATTTTTTTTGGCGATGCCACTTTTTGCCTACGGCCTTTTTTACGATCTTATTTTAAGCTAACGTATATATCAGATAGCCTTTTATAACCTATTGTTTTTAGGTAAAAAATATATTTGTTAGCTCTTGACAATGATGACGGTTGTACGGTATTGCATGCATGTCGTTATTTAATATAGGAGCTAATATGGAAAACGAAATAGAAAACGAACTGAGAACACTTTATTCAGAAAAGTATTATAGTACAGATTCACCATATGTATTTGGTGCATATGTTGCTGCAGTTAAAAAGAGATTAAAAGCCGATCTTATGATTGCTGTTTTATATAAAATAGCACAAGAAGAAAAAATAGATCTAACTTACCATACATCATTAAAACTTTGTAAGCTGTTTATGTCTCGCGGAATTCTATCTGATAGGTTATTTTTACATTTTGCTAATGTTGAAAATAATGGGAATGGATTAACAAAAAGAGAAGAAAAAAGGACGGCGAAAGATAAGATCTCTATTGATTATATTTGCATAAAAAATAAATATCAAAAAGATGTTGAAAGTAAACTTTCAAGATTTGATTTATTGTTTGACTATCATAATAAGGCAATAAAAAAATCTTACCGAAAATAAAAAATGCCTTGTCCTACCTGACCATGCAGGTATATTTTAAAGCTAACAAATATATATATTAGCAATACGCCATAAAAATAGAAAGTTAACGGATATATGTTTTAGCGATTGCCGCAGAAAGTGTAAAGCAAAAGTATATATGTCTTAGGTTGGTTAGGTGGTGGCGGATTTGGCAATATTTGACGAAATAGCGAAAATGAAATATTAATATATAAGCGGCAAGAAAAACATTATTGCGTATTTTTATTCGCAATAATGTAGGTTCGTTTTTTAGTTTTTCGAGTATGAGCGAGAAAAAATAAAAATGGCGGGCAGCCAAGAACCTTTGCCGTTCGACTTTTATTTCATTGGGAGCGAGCGACCTTTGAAATATTAGGAGAAAGGCAATGGGTTTGATTTTTTGCGACAGCGAAAAATAAACCCACAGGAGGACTAAAAAAGGGGCAAGATATGAAAGTAAACTTAACCAGACACCAGAAGGGGATTGCTGATGCAAGATTGCTAATGGCACAAGAACAGGCAATGCAAGCGGGTTCGTTTTTGAGTGTTTATGTAGATAAAATGATTAAAGATGTAATAAATCAAGTAAAAATAAATGCATCTGCAGAGTCAAAAGAGCAATACAAAACATTATACAAATCAATGATTTCTAGTAACAGGGGGAAAAGCGAACAGCAAATACTTTTGTCGTGCAACACTCGTGCAAGTTTTGACAAAACAAGAACAGCTTTCCGCTTTTGTATAGTGGAACAAATAAAACAGCTACGCCGTGAAGCTGAGAAATATTCTAAAAATAAAGACTATCAAAAAGCACAAGATCTAACAGTTGAAGCATTTAAACTATCCATAAAGTTTGAAGATGAGTTTTTAAGCGATAAGCGAGTTTTATTTTCTGACGTAAAATCAAAGATTGGTTATGATAAAAAATCATTAAGTAAAAGAAAAACGGCAAAAAATGCTCCTTCTGCAAATGATGTTTTTGGTAATATGAAGCCTGCTTTTTTTAAGCGTCATTCTGTTTGTTTTTCTGTGATAAATCGCTTTGGTATTAGGCCGTCAGAAATACAAAAAGGTGTCAAACTACAGTTTGAGAATGGACGTATTTTTGCCATTATAAAGGGTTCAAAAATAGCAGCGGATCGAGGTCAAAAAGTTCGAGCGGTTGGATATGAGCCTGATTTAAACAATGCAGCGGATAAGTTGCTTTTGGATGCTATAAAAAATAGTTCTGGTGTTTTAGAAGTTGTTCAAACAAAAAAAGATTATAACGCATTGAGAAAGCATTTTAATAAGTACCATAATGGATTTTCTTTATATTCTTACCGCCATTCTTTTGCCAGTGATTTGAAAAAATCAGGGGCTACACGTAAACAAATAGCGGAAGCGATGGGGCATAGAAATACAGTTTCGCAAGAGTTCTATGGATACTCTAAGCAAGGTAAAAGTGATCGTGAGTTCGTAGCAAAAGCGAGTGATGATATTAAAATAAAGCCCGATATAAAAGAATATATGAAAGCTAAAAATGATACCCAATCGTCTATTGGTAGCAAGATCTCGCAGTCTAAAAAATCGACTGGTGCAAATTTGCAGAGGGGTTCTCAGAAGTCGTTCAAGCTCAAGTAATGGCGTTCAATATTTTTGATAGACTATTGACGTATAAAGCAAATCAGTTATAACAGTGACAGATACAACAAAGCCAACCTGTGGAGGTTGGCTTTGAGGGACTAAAAAAGTTTGGCGACTTTTGAAGTCTTGTAATCAAGTGAGTCAAGCACTGGATTACGATAGGTAAGATAAATCTATCTTACTCCTTCGTAAAAGTCAAACCCATTTCCTTACAAGTCAAAAAAAATACCTAGCTTTTTCAAGTCCTTAAGCACCAACAAAGTTACTTTGCCTATTGTATCGGGATCTACCTGTGGAGCCGCGTATGGAGTCATATGCATGTGATTGTTCGGGTAGGTGTTGGTGTTTGGTCTAAACGGGGAGTGTTGCAAAAGACCAGACCGGGAACGAGTTCCTACGGTATTTGATGAGCGATCAGGTGAGCTATGAGAAAGCCCGACCATACAGGGGTTAGATTGCCGTAAGTAATACTATGGAGCGACTGAGGGGGTGCAACAGGGTGCCAGCATAGCCGAAAGGCAATGCAGCTCTAAGTCTCAGCTCTTTGGGTGAAGCACAACAAGACAGGCTCACCAAAGGATCGTCACTCTGATAGCGAGAGCTACCGGGGAGGCGAAACTTTGGGTGAAACACCCTTTAGGGTGGGTTCACGGCCTCTTTGGTGTTCCTTTGCGTAGCTCAGGCCGAAGGCTTATACAGAGTAAGTACAACTTTAAGAGATAAAGAAAAACCGCAACGCTCGCCGCAAGATGAAAACTTGTTTTTCATCGAGGAAGCGTAAGATCCACGATACCAACATAAAGCACTTACTCCCTGCATTTAAATATAAAACCCATTTTTTTT
>NZ_QFRV01000174.1:0-3228 GCF_004136805.1 Enterobacter cloacae complex sp. GF14B | reverse complement strand
CGCGACTGGATGCGGGATACCGGCGACGTGCCGGAGAGTTGTTTTGCGGTGCAGGGCTATGGTGAAAGCCGTCCTGTCGCCACCAACGACACGGCGGAAGGGCGTGCGCTGAACCGCCGTGTCGAAATCAGTCTGGTACCGCAGGCGAATGCCTGCCAGGCGCCGGGCACGACCCATGCGTCATCGCAGGATGATGGCGCTGATAACAATGTAACGGAGTAATTAACATGGCAATTCCAGTCTATCTGTGGCTGAAGGACGACGGCGGCGCGGACATCAAAGGGTCCGTGGACGTTCAGGATCGTGAAGGCAGTATCGAAGTGGTGGCCCAGGAGCACAACCTGTACATCCCGACCGATAACAATACCGGCAAGCTGACCGGCACCCGTATCCACACGCCTTTCCTGTTCACCAAGGAAATCGACTCCTCCAGCCCGTACCTGTACAAGGCGGTGACGACCGGCCAGACCCTGAAATCGGCCGAGTTCAAATGGTACAGAATCAATGACGCAGGCCAGGAAGTGGAGTACTTCAACACGAAGCTTGAGAACGTGAAGCTGGTGAAAGTGAATCCGAAGATGCACGACATCAAGGATCCTGCTTTCGAGAAGCATAACCACCTCGAGCAGGTTGAACTGCGCTACGAAAAAATCACCTGGACCTACAAGGACGGCAACATCATTCATTCCGATTCCTGGAACGAACGCGCCACCGCGTAAGTCGCATGCGGACAGGGCCCTGTCCGCAATTTTTTGCACAGCGTCTGTATGCACGGACGCTGTGCAAAGAAAAACACAATCTGCCTGCCCGACCTGATGCGCTTTGGGTTCCTGAATAACAGGGAACAGCGACGGGCGGTAGCGTGCCCGGAACTGATAAAGAGAGAGTCTCATGGAAAATCCAGCCATCCTGTTACGCCGTCTTAATCCTTACTGTGCCCGCGCGATGGAAGGGGCCGCTTCCCTGTGCCAGACCCGCGCCCATGCGGAAATACTGCCTGAGCACTGGCTGCTGAAACTGCTGGAGCAGGGTGAGGGCGACCTGACGGTGCTGGCGCGGCGCTACGAATGGGATATGGATACGATATGGCAGGATATGCTGGGTTTTCTGGACAGCCTGCCACGGTCAGTGCGCAGCCGTCCGCAGCTTTCGGAGGGCGTGCAGGCACTGATGCAGGACGCCTGGCTGCACGCCTCGCTGGCGGGGGAAGAACATATCCGCAGCATTCACCTCCTGATGGCTCTGGTGGAAAAACCGAAACTGCTGCGCTGCGACGGCCTGTGGCCGCTGCTGACGCTGGCGCAGAGCCAGCTTGAGCGCCTGCGTGGACTTCTGGATGCGCAGTCGGATGAACGCCCGGAGGT
Source organism: Enterobacter cloacae complex sp. GF14B (assembly GCF_004136805.1). NCBI lineage: Bacteria > Pseudomonadati > Pseudomonadota > Gammaproteobacteria > Enterobacterales > Enterobacteriaceae > Enterobacter > Enterobacter cloacae complex sp. GF14B. Next base: position 1,864 of record NZ_QFRV01000174.1, on the reverse strand, counting down.
GCAGCAGGAAGCGGAGCTTACGCAGGGGGATGAGGTGGAGTTTGTCGGCCGTCCGGTGAATGCGGATATAAAAGGAGAGCTGAACCCGGCGTTGCAGAATGCGCTGGACAGGTTCACCCTCGACGTCACCGCCCGCGCCCGTGAGGGCAGAATCGACCCGGTCTGTGGCCGCGACAATGAAATCCGCCAGATGGTGGACATTCTTTCCCGGCGGCGCAAGAACAACCCGATTCTGGTCGGCGAACCGGGAGTCGGCAAGACCGCGCTCGTGGAAGGACTGGCGCTGCGCATTCATGAGGGCAATGTGCCGGACGCGCTGAAGCCGGTCTCGGTGCGCACCCTTGACCTCGGCCTGTTACAGGCCGGGGCGGGTGTGAAGGGGGAATTCGAGCAGCGCCTGAAAAACATCATCGACGCGGTGCAGCAGTCACCCCTGCCGGTTCTGCTCTTCATTGACGAGGCGCACACCATTATCGGCGCGGGCAACCAGGCGGGCGGCGCCGATGCGGCCAACCTGCTGAAACCGGCGCTCGCCCGGGGTGAGCTCAGAACCATCGCCGCCACCACCTGGAGCGAGTACAAACAGTACTTTGAGCGCGACGCCGCGCTGGAGCGTCGTTTCCAGATGGTTAAAGTTGATGAACCGGACGACGACACCGCCTGCCTGATGCTGCGCGGACTCAAGTCACGCTACGCGGAGCACCATGGCGTGCATATTACCGATGAAGCGGTTAAAGCCGCCGTCACGTTGTCCAGACGCTATCTGACCGGACGCCAGCTTCCGGACAAGGCGGTGGATTTGCTGGATACCGCCTCTGCCCGTGTCCGTATGAGCCTCGACACTATTCCGGAGCCGCTGACCCGCATGAAGGCGCAGCTCACGGCACTGGCTATGGAAAAGCAGGCGCTGCTGGAGGATATCGCGGTGGGCAATACCGCCCACGGCGAACGTCTGGCTGCCATCGGAGAGGAAGAAGTCGCCATCATTTTGCAGCTCGACGAACGGGAAACCCGGTACGGCCAGGAGCTGAAACTCACGGAAGAACTGCTTGCCTGCCGCACGGATATCTCCCGCCAGGGAGAGATTGCGGACCTTCAGATGCAGCTTACTGCCGTGCAGCAGAATACCCCGCTGCTGGGGCTGGATGTGGACGCGCGTACCGTCGCCACCGTTATCGCCGACTGGACGGGCGTACCGCTCTCTTCCCTGATGAAGGACGAGCAGACGGAACTGCTGAGCCTTGAGCACAGTCTGGCGAAACGCGTTGTCGGTCAGGACAGTGCACTGAATGCCATTGCGCAGCGCCTGCGCGCCAGCAAAACCGGTCTGGCGCCGGAGAACGGCCCGCAGGGCGTGTTCCTGCTTGTGGGGCCGAGCGGCACCGGCAAGACCGAAACCGCCCTGGCGCTGGCCGATGAACTGTTCGGCGGCGAGAAGTCCCTTATCACCATCAACCTTTCGGAATACCAGGAGCCACACACCGTCTCGCAGCTCAAGGGCTCACCGCCGGGCTACGTGGGTTACGGCCAGGGCGGCATTCTGACCGAAGCCGTCCGTAAGCGCCCGTACAGCGTGGTGCTGCTGGATGAAGTGGAAAAGGCGCACCGGGACGTGATGAACCTGTTCTACCAGGTCTTTGACCGGGGCTTCATGCGCGACGGCGAGGGGCGGGAAATTGACTTCCGCAACACGGTGATTCTGATGACCTCCAACCTCGGCAGCGACCTCATCATGCAGATGCTGGAGGAACAGCCGGAGGCGACAGAGCCGGACCTGCATGAACTGCTGCGTCCTGTCCTGCGGGACCACTTCCAGCCCGCGCTGCTGGCGCGCTTCCAGACGGTGATTTACCGTCCGCTGGCG
>NZ_QFRV01000016.1:0-67923 GCF_004136805.1 Enterobacter cloacae complex sp. GF14B | reverse complement strand
TGAGACCTTGAGTCTCCTGAAGGAACGTTGAAGACGACGACGTTGATAGGTCGGGTGTGTAAGCGCAGCGATGCGTTGAGCTAACCGATACTAATGAACCGTGAGGCTTAACCTTACAACGCCGAAGCTGTTTTGGCGAAGAGACAGACACGATTTTCAGCCTGATACAGATTAACAGAATTTGCCTGGCGGCTTTAGCGCGGTGGTCCCACCTGACCCCATGCCGAACTCAGAAGTGAAACGCCGTAGCGCCGATGGTAGTGTGGGGTCTCCCCATGTGAGAGTAGGGAACTGCCAGGCATCAAATTAAGTAGTAAGCCGGTGCATTAATCCGGTGGTTACAGAAGTATTCGGTGGAGCGGTAGTTCAGTCGGTTAGAATACCTGCCTGTCACGCAGGGGGTCGCGGGTTCGAGTCCCGTCCGTTCCGCCACTTATTAAGACATTAAGCCTGCCCTTTCGGCAGGCTTAATGGCAAAAACTTTAGGGGCGTAGCTCAGTTGGTAGAGCACCGGTCTCCAAAACCGGGTGTCGCGAGTTCGAGTCTCTCCGCCCCTGCCATATAGAATCCTTTGCTTCGGCAAAGGATTTTTTTTTGCCTGCAAAACAGCTCAACACCTTCCTGAAGAATAAGCAGCCTGCGTTTCCGCAGGCTTTTGCGTTAATCCAGTATGCTGGTTTTTAACAGATCTTTTATCTGCGACTGCTTATCGCTGTTTTGCAGCCAAATGGCATACAGCGGCCTGGAGAGAGTTGTCGAATCGGTGACAACATGGAGTGCGGGTTTATTATCCGCCCAGCGAACAGGTAACCATGTACAGCCTTTCAATGCGGGAAGATGCTGGCATGCGATCTCCGCAGAGCTTGTCGTGAGTTGCGGGATATCATCGCTGGCAATTAACCCCGTCTCGTGCTGCTGAAAATCAGGCCCCCATTCCAGGCGTAAATAATTCAGGTCGGCCTTCATCATTGCAGGCTCGGATGCATAGAGCGCCAGGCTAAACTGTCCAACAATCTGGCTGCTAAATTCGTCCATCTTGGGCGCTTCTGTGGTGATCAGGAGATCAAGCTGCCGCTCGTGGAGTTGCTTAACCAGCGACTGGCGTTGCGCAATCCTCGCCTCAAATTGCAGATGGTTGTGTGAGCGATATAGCCGCATAAGCCACTGGCTGAGCATGCATTCCCATAGTGAAGCGCTGGCACCGATCGAGAATTCATTATGCCGGGAGGTGTGCGCAACCTCCTTCCGCGCTGCCTGCCAGGTATTCATCAGGGTTTCTGCATAAGGCAATAGCTTTTCACCGGCCGGGGTTAAACGAATATTGTTGCGATGGCGGGTAAAAAGGTTCACACCCAGTTGATTTTCCAGCTGTCGAATACGAAAACTGACTGCTGACTGCGTCAGGTAGAGGGCTTCAGCTGCTCGCCCAAAGTGTCGCGTTCTGCTCACTTCGAGGAAAGTTTTTAGCAATTCCGTATCCACATCTTTCTCCGCAAAATTATTTGTCGTTATGATTTAAATGTTTTGTTTTACACTCTGTCAAGCGTAACTAATACTCCGCGCCATAAATAGCTCGGCCAAAGAATTAGGAGCGTGTAGGATGGCGGAAAGCTTTACGACGACTAATCGTTTTTTCGACAATAAACATTATCCGCGCGGGTTCTCTCGTCACGGCGATTTCACTATCAAAGAAGCTCAACTTCTTGAGCGCCATGGTTATGCCTTTAACGAGCTGGATCTGGGTAAACGTGAACCGGCAACCGAAGATGAAAAACAGTTTGTCTCTGTTTGCCGTGGTGAGCGTGAGCCGCAATCTGATGCAGAACGTGTATGGATTAAGTATATGGCTCGCATTAAGCGTCCTAAGCGTTTCCATACGCTGTCTGGCGGCAAGCCGCAGATGGAAGGTGCAGAAGACTACACCGAGTCTGACGATTAAGAAGAGAAGGGGCTACGGCCCCTTTTTTTTTTACGCCAGCATTTTTTGCAGATGCAACAGCAGCCGATCGATCGCACGGTAACTTAATGCCTCCTGCAAATGCCGCCTCTCTATTCCGGGGCAGCCCTCCACGTCGGCGACCGTGCGCGCAACTTTCAACAAACGCTGCCACGCGCGAATGGATAGCCCAAACCGCGTCAGTGTCTCTTCCAGCCAGCCCGCATCTTCAGCGTTGAGAGAACAAAACTGTCGGATCCCGCTGTTATCCAGCCGGGCATTCAGCCTGTTCTGACGAACATACTGCCGCGCCTGTGCCGCAATAACCCGTTCACGCACTGTTGCTGAGCTTTCGCCCTTAATACCGGTTTGCCTCAGCAGACCGGGCGGGGGCAGGGGGATCTCGAGAGATAAATCAAAACGGTCGAGGAAGGGGCCGGACAGCTTACTCAGATAGCGCAGCGTCTGCTCCGGCGTACAGCGGTTATGATTGCCCTGATAATGACCCGTAGGGCTAGGGTTCATCGCGGCGACCAGCTGAAACTGCGCAGGGTAGCTTATTTTGGCCCGTGTACGAGACAAATGGATTTCGCCGGATTCAATCGGCTCCCGCAATGCATCCAGCACGCGGCGTTCAAACTCTGGCAATTCATCCAGAAACAGAATGCCGTTGTGCGCCAGTGAGATTTCACCCGGCCCGGGGATCGAACCCCCGCCCACCATCGCGGTAAGAGACGCACTGTGGTGTGGAGAGCGGAAGGGACGGCGGCGCCACTGTTTATGCAGCGACGTAGAACTGACCAGGCTAAATATCGCGGCGCTTTCCAGCGCTTCGTGATTATTGAGGGGTGGCAACAGGCCGCTCAATCTGCTCGCCAGCATCGTTTTCCCCGTGCCTGGCGGACCTATCAGTAACAGGTTATGCCCACCCGCGGCCGTTATCTCTAACGCTCGTTTACCCTGTTCCTGACCCATAATATCGCTGAGATCCTCGGGCGAATCTGGCGCCACCTCGTCATTCTCCTGCGGCTCGGCAAGCTCGTGTCGGCCTTCCAGCCAGGCGCAAACCTCCTGCAAATGTCCCGCGACAAGACATCCCTTTTCGGCGATAAGGCTTACTTCAGAGGCATTTTCATTGGCCACAATGATTTGTCTTCCCGCGCGTATGGCTTCAAGCGCACCCGAGATTGCTCCGGGAACGCCTCTTAACGCGCCTGTAAGCGCTAATTCACCCACGAACTCGCACGAGCTTAGCCCTGGCGTATTGAGCTGTTCAGAAGCCGCGAGAAGCGCTATAGCAATAGGTAAATCATATCGCCCTCCCTCCTTTGGCAAATCGGCGGGCGCAAGGTTGATGGTGATCTTCTTCGCCGGAAAAGCATAACCGCTATTAATAATTGCGCTGCGCACGCGATCCCTCGCCTCTTTAACGGTCGTTTCTGGTAAGCCGACCAGCGTCAGTCCGGGCAGTCCATTACTTAAATGAACCTCTACAGAAATAAGCGGTGCCTTCACGCCGATGGCCGCGCGTGTATAAACAACTGACAGTGACATAAGCCCTCCTTGGCGGTGACTATGCCAGCATCATTTTTTCCTGTTTAGCGCTAATTCACTGAATTACGGCGCTCGTTCCAGCCTTTTAGCGCCTAAATGTAATCATTACATGTCGGTGGAATCGGCCTCGCAGAAAAGGAATCATGCGCGCCTTGCCTGATGAAACAGGACAAAAAAAATGAAAAATCTTCATTTCTATTTTTTCCCTATATAAAACAACGATTTTGAAAGAAATAGTTCGCCTGCTACAGAAACAGGTCATAAAAAAATCTTGTGTCAGATGAAATATCTGTGGTAACTCTTTAGGTATTCCTTCGAACAAGATGCAAAAAGAACTGAAAATGACAGCCCTTCTACGAGTGATTAGCCTGGTCGTGATTAGCGTGGTGGTGATTATTATCCCACCGTGCGGGGCTGCACTTGGACGAGGAAAGGCTTAGAAATCAAGCCTTAACGAACTAAGACCCCCGCACCGAAAGGTCCGGGGGTTTTTTTATGACTAAAAAACGGAAATGAGGAGCAGAGAATGACAAGTAGCACAAAATTCTGTTTCTCCCGATTTATGACGGGGAACTAACTATGAATGGGGCACAGTGGGTAGTACATGCGTTGCGCGCGCAGGGAGTCGAGACAGTATTCGGTTATCCGGGTGGCGCAATTATGCCGATTTACGATGCACTGTATGACGGCGGCGTGGAGCACCTGTTGTGCCGACACGAGCAGGGCGCAGCGATGGCCGCCATCGGTTATGCCCGTGCCACCGGTAAAACCGGTGTCTGTATGGCGACCTCAGGTCCGGGCGCAACGAACCTGATCACCGGTCTGGCTGATGCACTGCTGGATTCTGTTCCCGTTGTTGCCATCACCGGACAGGTTGCCTCTCCGTTCATCGGCACCGATGCCTTCCAGGAAGTGGATGTGCTCGGTTTATCGCTGGCCTGCACCAAACACAGCTTCCTCGTTCAGTCTCTCGAAGAGCTGCCGCGGGTGATGGCCGAAGCGTTCGAGGTTGCCAGCTCTGGCCGTCCTGGCCCGGTTCTGGTTGATATCCCGAAAGATATCCAGGTTGCACTCGGCGATCTGGAACCGCATTTCTCTACCGTGAAAAGCGATGATGCGTTCCCGCATGCACAGGTGGAAGAGGCGCGTCAGATGATGGTGCAGGCCAAACAACCGATGCTGTACGTTGGTGGTGGCGTAGGTATGGCGCAGGCGGTTCCTGCCCTGCGCGAATTTATCGCGGCAACGCAAATGCCTGCCACCTGCACGCTGAAAGGGTTGGGTGCGGTAGATGCTGATTACCCCTACTATCTGGGCATGCTGGGGATGCATGGTACCAAAGCGGCAAACCTGGCGGTGCAGGAGTGTGACCTGCTCATCGCCGTCGGCGCCCGTTTTGACGACCGCGTCACCGGCAAGCTGAACACCTTCGCGCCAAACGCCAAAGTGATCCATATGGACATCGACCCGGCGGAGATGAACAAACTGCGTCAGGCGCATGTCGCGTTGCAGGGCGATCTTAACGCGCTGTTACCGGCCCTGGAGCAGCCGCTGGATATTAACCCATGGCGTCAGCACACCGCCGATATGCGCGCTGAACACGCCTGGCGTTACGACCACCCCGGCGAGGCCATCTACGCGCCGCTGCTATTGAAGCAGTTGTCCGACCGTAAGCCCGCCGACAGCGTGGTGACGACCGATGTCGGCCAGCATCAGATGTGGTCTGCCCAGCACATGACCTACACCCGTCCGGAAAACTTCATCACGTCCAGCGGGTTAGGGACGATGGGCTTCGGTCTGCCAGCCGCCGTTGGTGCACAGGTTGCCCGCCCGAACGATACCGTTATCTGTATCTCCGGTGACGGCTCCTTCATGATGAACGTTCAGGAGCTCGGCACCGTGAAGCGCAAGCAGTTACCGCTGAAGATCGTGTTGCTCGATAACCAGCGTTTAGGGATGGTTCGCCAGTGGCAACAGCTGTTCTTCCAGGAACGTTACAGTGAAACCACCCTGACCGATAACCCCGATTTCCTCACCCTGGCCAGCGCCTTCGGCATTCCTGGCCAGCACATCACCCGTAAAGACCAGGTTGAAGCGGCACTCGACACCATGCTGTCAAGCGAAGGGCCATACCTGCTTCATGTCTCAATCGATGAGCTTGAGAACGTCTGGCCGTTGGTACCGCCCGGTGCCAGTAACTCACAAATGCTGGAGAAATTATCATGATGCAACATCAGGTCGCCGTGCAGGCTCGCTTCAACCCGGAAACGTTAGAACGCGTTTTGCGCGTGGTTCGCCACCGTGGCTTTCAGATTTGCTCTATGAATATGGAAACGGCTACCGACGCACAGAACATCAGTATCGAATTAACCGTTGCCAGCCCGCGGCCGGTCGACTTACTGTTTAGTCAGTTATCAAAACTGGTAGACGTTGCCCATGTTGCCATCTGCCAGAGCACAACCACATCACAACAAATCCGCGCTTAAGCGTGACAGGACGAAAAAATGACGACAAAAAAAGCTGATTACATTTGGTTCAATGGTGAGATGGTTCGCTGGGAAGACGCGAAAGTTCACGTGATGTCCCACGCGCTGCACTACGGCACCTCCGTGTTTGAAGGGATCCGTTGCTACGACTCTCACAAAGGACCAGTGGTGTTCCGCCACCGTGAACACATGCAGCGTCTGCATGACTCAGCCAAAATTTATCGTTTCCCGGTCTCCCAAAGCGTTGATGAGTTGATGGAAGCCTGCCGCGAGGTGATTCGCCAGAACAAACTGACCAGCGCCTATATTCGTCCGCTGGTCTTCGTGGGTGATGTCGGCATGGGCGTCAACCCGCCCGCTGGCTATAACACCGATGTGATTATTGCTGCGTTCCCGTGGGGCGCCTACCTGGGCGCGGAAGCACTGGATCAGGGGATCGACGCAATGGTTTCTTCCTGGAACCGCGTGGCGCCAAACACTATCCCGACTGCGGCTAAAGCGGGCGGTAACTACCTGTCCTCACTGCTGGTCGGCAGCGAAGCGCGCCGTCACGGTTACCAGGAAGGTATCGCGCTGGATGTGAATGGCTACATCTCCGAAGGTGCGGGCGAAAACCTGTTTGAAGTAAAAGACGGCATTCTTTTCACCCCGCCGTTTACCTCGTCCGCGCTGCCAGGCATCACCCGTGACGCCATCATCAAGCTGGCAAAAGATCTGGGTATCGAAGTGCGCGAGCAGGTGCTGTCCCGCGAATCCCTGTACCTGGCTGACGAAGTGTTTATGTCCGGTACCGCGGCTGAAATTACGCCGGTGCGTAGCGTCGATGGCATTCAGGTGGGCGAAGGCCGCTGTGGCCCGGTGACCAAACGCATTCAGCAAGCGTTCTTTGGCCTCTTCACCGGCGAGACAGAAGATAAATACGGCTGGTTGGATCAGGTTAATCACTAAATATAAATTTGGGACGGCACGCACCGTCCCATTAAATAGTCAGACGGGAGTAAATAAAGCATGCCTAAGTATCGTTCAGCCACCACCACCCACGGCCGTAATATGGCGGGTGCCCGCGCACTGTGGCGCGCCACCGGAATGACCGACGCCGATTTCGGCAAGCCAATTATCGCCGTGGTGAACTCCTTCACCCAGTTTGTGCCGGGCCACGTGCACCTGCGCGATCTCGGTAAGCTGGTTGCCGAGCAAATCGAAGCCTCCGGCGGCGTGGCGAAAGAGTTCAACACCATTGCGGTGGATGACGGTATCGCAATGGGCCACGGGGGGATGCTCTATTCGCTGCCGTCGCGCGAGCTGATCGCCGACTCGGTGGAGTATATGGTTAACGCCCACTGCGCCGATGCGATGGTCTGTATCTCCAACTGCGACAAAATCACCCCGGGGATGCTGATGGCCTCCCTGCGTCTGAACATTCCGGTGATCTTCGTTTCCGGCGGCCCGATGGAAGCGGGGAAAACCAAGCTTTCCGACAAAATCATCAAGCTCGACCTGGTCGATGCGATGATCCAGGGCGCGGACCCGAAAGTCTCTGACGAGCAGAGCGACCAGGTGGAACGCTCCGCGTGCCCGACCTGCGGCTCCTGTTCCGGGATGTTCACCGCCAACTCCATGAACTGCCTGACCGAAGCGCTGGGCCTTTCTCAGCCGGGCAACGGCTCGCTGCTGGCGACCCACGCCGACCGTAAACAGCTGTTCCTTAACGCGGGCAAGCGCATCGTTGAGCTGACCAAACGCTACTACGAGCAGGACGATGCCAGCGCGCTGCCGCGCAACATCGCCAGTAAAGCGGCGTTCGAAAACGCCATGACGCTGGATATCGCCATGGGCGGCTCCACCAACACCGTTCTCCACCTGCTGGCCGCCGCGCAGGAAGCTGAAATCGACTTCACCATGAGCGACATCGACAAGCTCTCCCGCAAAGTGCCGCAGCTGTGTAAAGTCGCGCCGAGTACCCAGAAGTACCACATGGAAGATGTCCACCGTGCGGGTGGTGTGATTGGTATTCTCGGCGAGCTGGATCGCGCCGGGCTGCTTAACCGCGACGTGAAAAACGTGCTCGGCCTGACGCTGCCGGAGTCGCTGGAGCAGTACGACGTGATGCTGACCAAAGACGACGCGGTGAAAAACATGTATCGCGCCGGTCCGGCGGGCATCCGTACCACCCAGGCGTTCTCGCAGGATTGCCGTTGGGACACGCTTGATGACGATCGCGCCGAAGGCTGCATTCGCTCGCTGGAACATGCCTATAGCAAAGACGGCGGCCTGGCCGTGCTGTACGGTAACTTTGCGGAAAATGGCTGTATCGTGAAAACCGCTGGCGTGGACGACAGCATCCTGAAATTCACCGGTCCGGCAAAAGTGTATGAAAGCCAGGACGAAGCGGTAGACGCCATCCTCGGTGGCAAAGTGGTAGAAGGCGACGTGGTGGTCATTCGCTACGAAGGACCGAAAGGCGGTCCCGGCATGCAGGAGATGCTCTACCCGACCACCTTCCTGAAATCGATGGGCCTCGGCAAAGCCTGCGCGCTGATCACCGATGGTCGTTTCTCTGGCGGCACGTCAGGCCTCTCCATTGGTCACGTCTCCCCGGAAGCGGCAAGCGGAGGCAACATCGCGATCATCGAAGATGGCGACCTGATCGAAATCGACATTCCGAACCGCGGCATTCAGCTGAAGCTGAGTGACCAGGAGATTGCGGCCCGTCGTGAAGCGCAGGAAGCCCGCGGCGACAAAGCCTGGACGCCGAAAGATCGCCAGCGCGAAGTCTCCTTCGCCCTGCGCGCCTACGCGAGCCTTGCAACCAGTGCAGATAAAGGCGCGGTGCGCGATAAGTCTAAACTGGGGGGCTAACGATGGCCGAGTCACAACCCTTATCCGCCGCCCCTGAGGGGGCGGAATACCTGAGAGCGGTGCTACGCGCGCCGGTCTATGAAGCCGTGCAGGTCACGCCCCTGCAAAAAATGGAAAAACTCTCCTCGCGCCTCGACAACGTCATTCTGGTGAAGCGTGAAGACAGGCAGCCGGTGCACAGCTTCAAGCTGCGCGGAGCCTACGCGATGATGGCCGGGCTGACGGACGAGCAGAAAGCGCGCGGGGTGATTACCGCGTCGGCGGGCAACCACGCGCAGGGCGTGGCGTTTTCCTCGGCGCGTCTGGGGCTGAAGGCGCTGATCGTGATGCCGGTTGCTACCGCAGACATCAAGGTCGACGCGGTGCGCGGTTTCGGCGGAGAAGTCTTGCTCCACGGGGCTAACTTTGACGAAGCCAAAGCCAAAGCGATTGAGCTGGCGCAGCAGCAGGGGTTCACCTGGGTGCCGCCGTTCGACCACCCAATGGTCATCGCCGGACAGGGAACGCTGGCGCTGGAGCTGTTGCAGCAGGACGCCCATCTCGACCGCGTTTTCGTCCCGGTGGGCGGCGGCGGCTTAGCCGCTGGTGTGGCGGTGCTGATCAAACAGCTCATGCCGCAGATCAAAGTCATTGCCGTGGAAGCGGAAGACTCCGCCTGCCTGAAGGCGGCGCTGGATGCCGGGCATCCTGTGGATCTGCCGCGCGTCGGGCTGTTTGCCGAGGGCGTGGCGGTGAAGCGCATTGGCGACGAAACGTTCCGTCTGTGCCAGGAGTATCTCGACGATATCGTCACGGTTGATAGCGACGCTATCTGCGCGGCGATGAAAGATCTCTTCGAGGATGTGCGTGCGGTGGCGGAACCGTCCGGCGCGCTGGCGCTGGCGGGGATGAAGAAATACATCGCCCAGCACAACATTCGCGGCGAACGTCTGGCGCACGTGCTTTCCGGCGCTAATGTGAACTTCCACGGCCTGCGCTACGTGTCCGAACGCTGTGAGCTGGGCGAGCAGCGTGAAGCCCTGCTGGCGGTGACCATTCCGGAAGAGAAGGGCAGCTTCCTGAAGTTCTGTCAGCTGCTGGGCGGCCGTTCGGTAACAGAGTTCAATTACCGCTTTGCCGATGCGAAAGATGCCTGCATTTTTGTCGGCGTGCGTCTGAGCCGTGGCGTGGAGGAGCGCAAAGAGATCCTCAGCCTGCTGCACGACGGCGGCTACAGCGTGGTCGATCTCTCTGACGATGAGATGGCGAAGCTGCACGTGCGTTACATGGTCGGCGGCCGTCCTTCCAAGCCGCTCCAGGAACGCCTGTTCAGCTTCGAGTTCCCGGAATCACCGGGCGCGCTGCTCAAGTTCCTGCACACGCTCGGCACGCACTGGAACATCTCCCTGTTCCACTACCGCAGCCACGGCACCGACTACGGGCGCGTGCTGGCGGCGTTCGAACTGGGCGAGCACGAGCCGGATTTCGAAACGCGCCTGAACGAACTGGGCTATGAATGTCATGACGAAACCCATAACCCGGCTTTCAGGTTCTTTCTGGCTGGCTAGTGGTTCGGCAATATCGTCCAGAACGCATCAATAAGCGGCTCATGCAGCCGCTTTTTTTGTGCGCACACGCCCAGCTCAAACGGCGTCTTCTCGTCGCTGCGCTCCAGAATCATCACGCGGTTGCGCACCGGTTCCGGGCTGTTTTCCAGCACCACTTCCGGCAGCAGCGCCACGCCGCAGCCAAGCGCCACCATCGACACCATCGCCTCATGGCCGCTGACGGTAGCGTAAATCGACGGGTTGCTGATTTTCTGACGGCGGAACCACAGCTCGATGCGGCGGCGCACCGGCCCCTGATCGGCCATGATAAACGGCACCGTCGACCAGTCCGGTTTTTCTACCGAGACCTGGTTACGCACCGGGCAGGGCAGCGCCGGGGCAATCAGCACCACCGCCAGATTCTCCAGCATCGAGAACGCCACCGCCCCCGGCAGCGTTTCCGGTTTTCCGGCAATCGCCAGATCCGCTTCGCCCGTTACCACTTTTTCCATCGCGTCGGCGGCATCGCCGGTGGTGAGCTTAATTTCAACCGACGGATGTTCCGCGCGGAAGCGGTCAAGAATGGGGGGAAGATGGCTGTAGGCAGCGGTCACGGAACAGAAAATATGCAGCTCGCCGGAAAGCGACGGCCCCTGCTGGTCGATGGTGTGCCGCAGCTGCTGATACTGCAACAAGGTTTGCTGGGCAAAGATGCGCAGCTCTTCACCGGCTTCTGTGAGGGTGACGGTGCGGTTATCGCGCACGAACAACGGCTGGCCGAGGTCTTCCTCAAGGCGCTGGATCTGGCGCGACAGCGTGGAGGGGCTGACGTGCATCGCCCGGGCGCTGCGGCCAAAGTGACGGCTTTCCGCCAGGTGCAGGAACATTTTCAGATCGCGTAAATCCACCGATTCCACTCCCTCTTTTTACATTGCATAAATTGCAATGTGACGTTGTGAATATATCAATTTCCGCAATAAATTTCCTGTTGTAATGTGGGTACATTGTCGCTGAAAGGCGAACCGAACAATAAGACACACAACATCACGAGGTATCACCCATGGCTAACTACTTTAATACACTGAACTTGCGCCAGCAGCTGGCGCAGCTGGGCAAATGCCGCTTCATGGCGCGCGATGAATTTGCTGATGGCGCGAGCTACCTTCAGGGTAAAAAAGTGGTCATTGTCGGCTGTGGCGCACAGGGTCTGAACCAGGGCCTGAACATGCGTGACTCCGGGCTGGATATCTCCTACGCCCTGCGCAAAGAAGCGATTGCCGAGAAGCGCGCTTCATGGCGTAAAGCGACCGAAAACGGCTTCAAAGTGGGCACCTACGAAGAGCTGATCCCGCAGGCGGATCTGGTGGTTAACCTGACGCCGGACAAGCAGCACTCTGACGTTGTGCGTTCCGTACAGCCGCTGATGAAAGACGGCGCCGCGCTGGGTTACTCCCACGGCTTCAACATCGTTGAAGTGGGCGAGCAGATCCGTAAAGACATCACCGTGGTGATGGTGGCACCGAAGTGCCCGGGCACCGAAGTGCGCGAAGAGTACAAACGTGGCTTCGGCGTACCGACGCTGATCGCCGTTCACCCGGAAAACGATCCGAAAGGCGAGGGCATGGCGATTGCCAAAGCCTGGGCTGCGGCCACTGGCGGCCATCGTGCGGGCGTGCTGGAATCTTCCTTCGTTGCGGAAGTGAAATCTGACCTGATGGGCGAGCAGACTATCCTGTGCGGCATGCTCCAGGCTGGCTCTCTGCTGTGCTTCGACAAGCTGGTGGAAGAAGGCACCGATCCGGCATACGCGGAAAAACTGATTCAGTTCGGCTGGGAAACCATCACCGAAGCGCTGAAGCAGGGCGGCATTACGCTGATGATGGACCGTCTGTCCAACCCGGCAAAACTGCGCGCGTTCGCACTCTCTGAACAGCTGAAAACCATCATGGCTCCGCTGTTCCAGAAACATATGGACGACATCATCTCCGGCGAGTTCTCCTCCGGCATGATGGCAGACTGGGCGAACGACGATAAGAAACTGCTGACCTGGCGTGAAGAGACCGGTAAAACCGCGTTCGAAACCGCGCCACAGTATGAAGGTAAAATCGGCGAGCAGGAGTACTTCGATAAAGGCGTCCTGATGATCGCGATGGTGAAAGCAGGCGTTGAGCTGGCGTTCGAAACCATGGTGGATTCCGGCATCATTGAAGAGTCTGCGTACTACGAATCGCTGCACGAGCTGCCGCTGATCGCAAACACCATCGCCCGTAAGCGTCTGTATGAGATGAACGTGGTGATCTCCGATACCGCCGAGTACGGTAACTACCTGTTCTCTTACGCCTGCGTACCGCTGCTGAAAGAGTTCATGACCACCCTGCAAGCGGGCGATCTGGGCCAGGCGATTGCGGAAGGTGCGGTTGATAACGCGCAGCTGCGTGACGTTAACGAAGCGATCCGCAGCCACGAAATCGAGAAAGTGGGCCAGAAACTGCGTGGCTACATGACCGATATGAAACGTATCGCGGTAGCAGGCTAAACACGATGAATCGGGTGGCGCAAGCCACCCGAACTGTTTTAGCTACGCAGTATCGCGCCGGGATAACCCAGCTGGCGCCACGCCTCATACACCACCACCGACACCGCATTCGACAGGTTCATGCTGCGGCTGTCCGGCATCATCGGAATACGAATTTTCTGCTCGGCTGGCAGGGCATCCAGAATGGTGGCCGGCAGGCCGCGGGTTTCCGGACCAAACATCAGATAATCCCCGTCCTGATAGCTTACGGCGCTGTGCGCTGGCGTGCCTTTGGTGGTCAGGGCGAACATGCGCTGTGGTTTTTCGGATCCCAGAAACGCGGCGTAATCGTGATGACGAACGACGGCGGTAAACTCATGGTAGTCCAGCCCCGCGCGGCGCAGACGTTTGTCGTCCCACGTAAAGCCCATCGGCTCAATGATGTGCAGACGAAAACCGGTGTTGGCGCACAGGCGGATAATATTGCCGGTGTTCGGCGGAATTTCTGGTTCGAATAAGACGATGTTAAGCATGCTGCCCCCTTAATTGCGGGGGCAGAATAGCAGAAAAGAGAGGGACTAGGCGACGCCCGGCTCCTGCGCGCGGCTATACAGCATTTTGTAGACGGTTGCCGCCGCGGCCACGAGAGCAGGCACGCTGAGGATCATTAAAATACTGTCTGCCTGCCACTGCATGGAAAGAAGCTGGGCGCTGGTCATGGTGCCCGCCACGCCGCCGAAGCGGCCGATCCCCTGCATCCAGGCGATACCCGTCGCGCGGCACTCGGTAGGGTAAAAGGTGGCGGCCAGGGTCTGCATGCCCGACTGCGCGCCGTTCATCGCGATCCCCATCAGGAAAATTAACCCGCCAAACAGGGCGATATGGTTATGCTCAATGCCGAGTAAAAGAATCAGGCCCATCGTCAGCACGAAACCACACGCGACCACCTTGTGCGCTTCCCAGCGATCCATCATCCAGCCCGCGAGCAAAATGCCAGCGGTGCCGCCGAAGGTGAACAGCGAGGTGAGCCAGGCGGATTCCGCCAGCGCATACCCCATCCCCTGCATCAGCGTCGGCATCCAGCTCAGCAGGACGTAATAAATCACCAGTCCCATAAAGTAGGTGACCCACAGCATCAGGGTGCCGGGCAGCCAGGGCATGGAAAACAGCTGCGACACGCTGCCTTTTTTCGACGCGACTTTCTCCTCTGTCAGGAAAAAGCCCGTGACGCTATCCAGCGTGCTGCGGGCGAACCGGCTGGCGATGCGGCGAACCTGGGCGACGTCTTTCCCGCGCTGCACCAGAAACTTCACCGACTCCGGCAACAGCAGCGCCAGCAGCACCGTTAAAATCAGCGGCGCAATCGCGCCGGTCAGCAGCACGCTTCGCCAGCCATGGTGAGGGATAAGCCAGGACGAGATCGCCCCGCCGCCCGCCGCACCCAGCGGAAAGCCGCAGTACATGGTGTTAATTGCCATGGCGCGGCAGCGCTGGGGGGCAAACTCTGAGATCAGCGTGATGGCGTTAGGCATCGCGGCGCCCAGCCCGAGACCGGTCAGAAATCGCCATAGCGTCAGGGTATTCAGACTTTGCGCCCAGGCCGTGCCCAGGCTCGCCAGGCCGAAGAAGAGACATGAAAAGACCAGCACGCGCTTGCGTCCCATCCGGTCCGATACCGGACCTGCAATCAGGGCTCCCAGCGACAGCCCCAGCAGCGCCGCACTCAGCACCGGCCCCAGATCCTGTTTATGTATTCCCCACTCCGTCGACAGCGTAGGCGCAATGTAACCCATCGCTGCGGTATCAAACCCATCGATCGCCAGCACCAGAAAGCCCAGCACAATAAGAAGCCAGTGAAACCCTGAAAAAGGACTTTCATCGATCACCTGCTGAATATCCACCCGACCTGAATACGTCATACGTTCCCCTCCGATGTGATGTTGTTTTTGTGTTCTTGTATTTGCTTGTCTATACAATTGCGGAGGGGCGGGGTGTGTCAAATTTTCTTATCAAGAATGTTACGCAGGTGTTATTTTCGACAAAAAAAACGCCCGAGGGGAAAGTCGGGCGCGGAAGAAGGGGAGGCTAACCGGGGAAGATCAGGCCGCGTTTCCTTGGGAAAGAGGGGCCAGCGCCGCAGGCAGCTTACTGAGCTCCTGCACCAGAGAGTCTTTGCTGATTTCGCTAATCGACTTCGCCCCGGTCAGGGTCATCGCTACTTTCATCTCTTTCTCGATCAGGTTCAGCAGATTCGCCACGCCCGCCTGGCCGCTGGTGGCCAGCGCGTACAGGTAAGCACGGCCCAGCAGCACGCTGTCGGCGCCGAGCGCAATCATGCGCACCACGTCCAGCCCGTTACGGATGCCGCTATCGGCCAGGATCGCAATATCGCCTTTCACCGCATCGGCAATGGCCGGCAGGGCGCGGGCGGAGGAGAGCACCCCATCAAGCTGGCGGCCACCATGGTTAGAGACCACGATCCCATCGGCGCCAAAACGCACCGCGTCGCGGGCATCTTCCGGGTCGAGGATCCCTTTGATCACCATCGGGCCGTCCCAGAATTCGCGGATCCACTCCAGGTCTTTCCAGGAGATCGACGGATCGAAATTGTTCGCCAGCCAGCCAATGTAGTCCTCCAGCCCGGTCGGTTTACCCAGGTAGGCCGAAATATTGCCCAGATCGTGCGGACGGCCGTTCAACCCGACATCCCACGCCCACTGCGGGTGCGTCACCGCCTGCCAGTAACGGCGCAGGGCCGCGTTAGGGCCGCTCATGCCGGAGTGGGCGTCGCGGTAGCGCGCGCCGGGGGTCGGCATGTCGACGGTAAAGACCAGGGTTGAGCAGCCCGCCGCTTTGGCGCGCTCCAGCGCGTTGCGCATAAAACCGCGATCGCGCAGGACGTACAGCTGGAACCACATCGGGCGCTTGATGGTCGGGGCGACTTCTTCAATCGGGCAGACGGACACGGTGGAAAGGGTAAACGGAATGCCTTTGGCATCTGCGGCGGCGGCGGCCTGCACTTCACCGCGACGGGCATACATGCCACATAAACCGACAGGTGCGAGCGCTACCGGCATGGAGAGCGTCTCGTTAAACAGCTTCGTCTCAAGGCTCAGGTCAGACATATTTTTCAGCACGCGCTGGCGCAGGGCCACTTCCGACAGATCCTCCACGTTACGGCGCAGGGTATATTCGGCATACGCCCCGCCGTCGATATAGTGGAACAGGAACGGGGGCAAAATGCGCTGCGCCGCGGCGCGATAGTCACTGGCTGCTGAAATAATCATGCTTTGTTCTCCCTGGAAATATCACTCTCGCCAGGCAGACGGGTAATACGCGCCTGTCGGGCCTGATCTTCATCGAATCGTTTAATGGTGGTATGCACGAAGCCGAGATGCGCCATCATCGCCTTGCGCGCGGCCTCGGCATCTCCGGCCAGAATGGCGTTGAGCACCGCCTCGTGCTGTTCGGTCAGCTGGGCAAACACCGGCGGCACCAGATACATGCGCTGGCGGCTCTGCTTGACGGAGGATTGCAGCAGGTCGAAGAACCCGCGCATGGTTTGCAGCAGCACCACGTTGTGCGAGGCCTCGGCAATCGCCAGATGGAACCGCACGTCCGCCTGGGAGGCGATGTCCGGGTCGCTGCTTTGCGTGGCTTCAAAACAGGCTTTGAGCTTCTCTTTGTCGGCGTCGGTTGCCCGCATCGCCGCGTGCCACGCGGTGCTGGTTTCGATGGCGTGACGCGCTTCGAGGATGTCGAAGCTGTAGTCCGGGTCGTTTTCCATCAGCGTCTTCAGCGGCTGCACGATGTTTTGTTCGGACCAGTCGTCATGCTGCCAGCGCACGAAGGTGCCGCCGCCGCGACGGCTCAGCAGCACCCCTTCACTAACCAGCGTCGCCAGCGCCTCGCGCAGTGAGTTGCGCGACACGCCAAGCTGAGCGGCAAGCTGACGCTCGGCGGGCAATCTCATGCCCGCTTCCAGCTGTTGTTCTTCTATCAGCGCCCGTACGCGAGTGGCAATCTCGTCGGACAGGCGTCTGGGCATCACTATCATGGAATCATCCAGGTTAAGACATAGGCCTGCAATGTGGTGATCACGCCCACCATGCAGGTAAATATCAGGCTGTGTTTAACGGTAAAGCGGAACAGATCCGACTCTTTGCCTACCAGCCCCACCGCAGCACAGGCAATGGCGATGGACTGCGGCGAGATCATCTTCCCGGTCACGCCGCCGGTGGTGTTCGCGGCGACCAGCAGCACGTCCGAGACGCCAATCTGCTGCGCGGCCGTGGCCTGTAGGGCAGCAAACAGGGCGTTAGATGACGTATCTGAACCGGTCAGGAACACCCCCAGCCAGCCGAGGAACGGCGAGAAGAAGGTAAACGCGTGGCCGGTATGCGCCAGCGCTAACGCCAGCGTCGACGACAGGCCGGAGTAATTCGAAATAAACGCGAACGCCAGCACCATGCCGATGGAGTAAATCGGCAGCATCAGCTCTTTAATCGTCGCCGCAAAGGTCTGTACCGCGGCGGCAGGCTTCATGCGCAGCCACACAACGGAAAGGATAGCGGCAAACAGGATGGCCGTACCGGTGGCTGAGAACCAGTCGAACTTAAACACTGCCGCATACGGCGTGGCGTCGTGCACCACCGGCGGCATACGGGCGACCATTTTGTCGAGGAACGGCACGGAGATATTAATCACCATGTCGTACAGCGCGCCGCCCGGGGCGAACAGGGCTTTAAACGGCGGAATGCTCCACAGCGTCACGGTGGCGGTCAGGAACAGGAACGGTGACCACGCACGCACAATCTGTCCGGCGGTATAGCCGGTGCGCGCCAGCGTCTGATCCACGTGCGATGCGCCCATGTCAGCAAAGCGGAAGATACGTACCGGCTGCCAGCGTTTCAGGAACAGCGTCAGACAGACCAGCGACACCAGGGAAGAGATGATGTCCGGCAGTTCCGGGCCGAGGAAGTTGGAGCTGAGATACTGGGCAATGGCGAACGAACCGCCCGCTACCATCACCGCAGGCCAGGTCTCCTTCACGCCGCGCCAGCCGTCCATAATCGCCATGATCCAGAACAGCACGATAATGGTCAGGAACGGCAGCTGGCGGCCCACCATCTGGCCGATCTCGAAGCTGTCCAGCCCGGTCACCTGACCCGCCACCAGAATCGGAATGCCCATCGCGCCAAACGCCACCGGGGCGGTGTTCACAATCAGGCACAGGCCAGCGGCATACAGCGGATTAAAGCCCAGCCCGACCAGCAGAGCGGCGGTGATCGCCACCGGCGCGCCAAATCCTGCCGCCCCTTCAAGGAACGCCCCGAAGGAGAAACCGACAATCAGCATCTGTAAACGCTGGTCCGGTGTAATAGAGAGAATCGACGAGCGAATAATGTCGAACTGCCCGGTTTTCACCGAGATTTTGTAGACAAAGACAGCGGCGATGATGATCCACGCAATCGGCCACAGGCCGTAGAAGAAACCATACACCACAGAGGCCAGCGCGCGATCGACCGGCATTTTATAGAAGAACAGCGCCACCAGCAGGGCGATGGCAACGGTGTACGTTGCGGCAAGGTAGCCCTTCAGCTTGAGCTTTATCAGCGCAAAGAAGAAGAACAGGATCGGTAGCGATGCGATCAGGCTCGACAGCCAGATATTCCCGGCCGGATCGTAGTTTTGTTGCCAGAGGCTCATGCAGGTCTCCTGAGGACCACACAGGTGTTCGTCGGGTGAGTCTCTGCTCATCTCAGCGTCACACTTAGTGTAAAAGTGGTCCTTCCAATATTGTGATGTAGGGTTAATGGCAATAAATGGTTAACCAAGTGTTGCTATTCAGCAATGCTTTTGTGAAGTGGAGCATCGAAACTGTGAACGATGGATAGCTTTACGCATGATTGGTAGGACCAAAACCGCAAGTTCAACTCACCGCGTGCGTTGGGAGCGGTAGTCAGGTGGAGGGCATTACATTCGCCTTTTGAGCAGATACGGCGCGTAAAAGAAGTTGAATAAAATGGGTATGTGATAATATTGCGTGAATCAAATGAGGTTTGTTTGTTTTATTTATGTTTTTGAAAATCTGTATATGTGTGATCAGAGTGATATATTTCCTATAAATAAAAAATTTTTTTGGTTAAAAATGCGAAATCGAAGCTGTAGCAAAAAATTTTAATTAAGGTAAATTTCACATATAGATTTTAACAGTGTATTACAAACGATCAATTGCTGATCGATAAGGAAATATCCTGTTTAACCGTGATTTTTCAGGATAAAGTGAAAGAATTTTTTGCTGAAGTGACATTTTTTGGCTAATAATATTCTGAAATAAATTGATCAAACAATGATCAGTTAACTCTCTTGTAATTTAGTTGCGGTATTAAAAGCAGATTAATAATTATTAGGGCAATGGAAAGGGGTTAAATTTGTTAGCTGAGTGTTAATTTCAGAATGTTTACAAGCGCGGCGTATTACTTTTCAATACGTAGACGTTAAAAGGCATTTGATTTACTATTTATTCAGAAGCAACGTAACAGAAGATTTAAAATTTATTACTAACCACAACGTATTCAGTGTTATTTTCGGCCAGAAGTCATTCCTCAGTTGAAGGATATCTGTGTATGGCCTTCTGAAAATATACGGATTATCACCATGGGATGGACCCTGCTTTATTCTATAAGGTCGCGTCACCCATTCTGCTAAAACCCTTTCGGTGGCGTTTTTAAATCCTTATAGCGGTTATTGTACCTGGTACAACAAGTCTATATCTGTTTAATTTACAGAGGGGAAAGTGTTCCAAATGAAAATCAAAAATGTGGCGCTGGCGATTGCCGCGGCGGGGCTGCTGTTATCTTCTCAATCGGTACTGGCAAGCAGTGATTCTGGCGTTAATGCTTCTCTGGATACCGGTGCGGGTTCGCAAAGTACGGGCGGGGTGATCAATTTTACAGGGAAGATTACCCTTATTTCCTGTGATATTACTCCGGCCTCTAAAAACAAAACGGTAGACCTTGGGGCGTGGGCAAAAAGCTACTTTGACGATCACAACGAAACGACGCCGCGCGAGTTCAAAATCAACGTGGAAAACTGCCCGGAGACGGTTGAATCGGTTGCGGTACTGTTCGACGGAACCAAAGATACGGTGAATGACACACTGCTTCAGGTTACGCCAGGTGAAGGTATGGCGACGGGTGTCGGCGTGAAGCTTTATAACAGCGATCGCAGCACGGCGATTAAACCGGGTACGGTATCTGAAACAACCGCACCGGATGATGAAGGCAATGCTGAATTAACTTTCTATGCCGCACTTGACAAAGATGGCACAGAAATCAACGCCGGCGATGTTAACGCCGTATCCAACTTCCTGATGGTTTATAACTGATTTCACTGTCAGCCACCTCCAGAGATAATAATGATGAAACGTTTATCGTATATTATGCTCACTGCATTAATGGTTAGTTCTGCGTCAGTTTCCGCTGGCGTTGTAATGGGGGGAACACGGATCGTATACCCACAACACAGCAAGGAGGTGGCATTTTCTGTTTCTAATATGGAAAGTGCGGTTCCCTATCTTATTCAGTCGTGGGTTGAAGGGGATGGGCAGGGTAAAAATAACGCTGCGCCATTTATTGTCACGCCACCTCTGTTCAGACTTGATCCGGAGCAGACCAACACGCTGCGTATTCAATATACCGGCGCTCCGCTGCCCACAAATCGTGAATCTGTATTCTGGCTCGATATTAAAGCGATTGCGCCAAAGCCAAAAGAGAGCAGCAACGAATTACAAGTTAACGTTAAATCGAAATTTAAAATTTTCTACCGCCCGGACAATCTAAAAGGGGACGCTGCAACTGCCTGGCAGAAAATAACGTTTTCGCGGACGGGAAAAGGGCTTAAGGCCGCTAACCCGACGCCATACTACGTCTCTTTTTATCGGCTGACCGTTGGCGGGCATAAAATTGAGCAGCCGGGCATGATCGGTCCAGGGGAAACCCGTGAATGGCCTGTGTCCGCCTCCGGGGGCGTAAGCTGGTCGGCTATTAATGATTTTGGTGCCATCACCGCCACCCACACCCAGCCTCTTTAAGATCATGCCTTTTCGCCTGTTTCGTTACGCGCCGCTTTCAGTGTTGCTGCTTAGCTTCAGCCGTGCGGGGATGGCCGAGGATTACTTTGATCCCGCCGCGCTGGAGCTTTCCTCTATTGAACAGAAAACGGCGGATCTGCACTATTTCTCTGAAAAGGGCGGGCAGATGCCAGGCACCTGGCTCGTGACGCTGGAGATTAACGGACGCGAGGAGCGGCATCAGGAGATCACCTTCGTCAATGAGAAAGGCAGCCTGCAACCCGTTTTTAGCGTATCGCTGCTGGAAGCGCTTGGAGTAAATGTAGGGGCCATTCCTGCATTCTCCCGGTTGCAGGAGGGAGAAACGTTCACGCACCTCGAGGATTTTATTCCGGCAGCGCGAACCTCCTATGATTTCAACCAACAGCGCCTTTTTCTCAACCTGCCGCAGGCGGCGATGAAACACCGCAGCCGTGGCTACGTGCCGCAGTCGCAGTGGGACGATGGTATCCCGGCGGCATTTACTGATTACAGTCTGTCGGGCGGTCAGGCCCGTCATCAGAGCGGGGTCACGACATCCAGCTATCTGAGCCTGCGTAACGGCATCAATCTGGGGGCGTGGCGGTTGCGCAACACTTCGGCCTGGAGCCACAGCGACGCGGGTGGCAACCATTTTCAGTCGCAAAGTAGCTGGCTGAGCCGGGATATTCGCCGTCTTAACAGCCAGCTACGGATCGGCGATGCCTGGACCGCAGGCGACGTCTTCGATAGCGTGGCGTTTCGCGGGGTTCAGCTCTCGTCCAGCGAGAGCATGTTACCCGACAGCCAGCGCGGCTTCGCACCAACCATCCGCGGCGTTGCACACAGCTTCGCTAAAGTCTCCGTTTCGCAAAATGGCTATGTGATCTATGAAACCTGGGTGGCCGCCGGGCCATTTATCATTAACGATCTGTTCCCCGGCGCACAAAGCGGCGATCTACAGGTTACGGTCACGGAAAGTGACGGCTCAACGCGCGTCTTTACCCAACCCTATTCTGCGGTGCCGTTTATGCGACGCCAGGGCAGCCTGAAATACAGTCTCAATGCAGGACGATTTCACTCCGGTTCCGGCGATGCGCGTTCGCCTGAGTTTGTTGAAGGCGCTTTTTTCTACGGTCTGCTCTCCAGGATGACGGTGTATGGCGGCTTTCGTACGGCGAGCAACTACCAGGCCGGTGCAATTGGCATAGGCAGAGGGTTTGGCGCATTTGGCTCGCTGGGCATTGACGATACGCTGGCAAAAAGCCATTTACCCGACGGCAAAAACGCGATAGGGCAGGCGTGGCGCATTCAGTATCAGAAAGATTTCAGCGCTACCGGCACCGCCTTCAACCTGGCGAGTTATCGCTATGCCTCGCGCAATTACTATGAATTTAGTGAACTGAATCAGTCTGACAGCCAACAGCTGCAACTCAATAATCGCCGTAGCCGCTCGCAGGTCACCTTTTCACAGACGCTGGGTCAGTTCGGCAGCCTCAGCGTCTCGGCATGGATGCAGGATTACTGGCATACGTCCGGGCAGGATAAAACCATCCACATTGGCTGGTACACCAGCTGGCGGGGCATTTCCTGGGGCGCGGGATATGACTACACCGACTCAGCGCGTGAGCAGCATCCCGATCGTACCGTGTCGTTTAACGTCAATGTTCCGCTTGGTCACTGGTTACCGGACAGCTCGGTCAGTTACTTCATCAACCACAACAATCGTGGGATGACCACGCAGCAGGTGTCACTCAACGGCAGTGCGCTGGCGAATCGCAACCTTGATTACAGCGTTCAGCAGAGTAAGGCCAGCGAGGGACAAGCCGACAGTACCAGCCTGGCGCTGCAATACAACGGTGGCTACGGCAACGTCAGCCTCGGTTATGACCACAGCCGAAGCGGTAGCAACGCGAGCCTCGGGCTCGCCGGAGGCGTTATCGCCACGCAGTATGGCGTCACGCTTAGCCAGCCGCTGGGCGATACCGTCGCCCTGCTACGCGTGCCCGGCGCGGCGAACGTTGAGCCGGAGGGCTACAACGGGATCCATACCGACAGCCGCGGCTATGCGGTCATGCCAACGCTCTCGGCGTATCGCAAAAATACCGTCAGTCTTGATACGGCGACGCTGGGTGAGAACGTCGACGTTGAGCAGAGCGGTCTGACGCTCATTCCCACCAGCGGCGCGGTGGTGCTGGCCAATTACAAAACCCACATTGGTTATCGCGTTCTGTTTTCCCTGCGCTACCACGGCGAACCGTTGCCGTTTGGCGCGCAGGCTGAAGTGGTGGAGCAGAACCGCCATTCTGCAAACCGAAGCATGATCGCTGACGGCGGTCAGGCCTACCTGAGCGGGGTACCAGAGCGCGGCACCCTGCGCGTCAGCTGGTATCAGGACGGGGAGCAGCAGCAATGCCAGACACCTTTCAGACTGGGGAAAGCTCATATGGCCCCCGGTATCGCCACGCTATCCGTTGAGTGCCATTAGAGGAATATCATGCGTCGTTTTATTCACTGGTTTTTCTACCTGAGCCTTCTTTCGCTTTTTGGCATGCTGAGTTTTCATGCCCATGCTCAGACCTCATCTTGCCGCACCACGCGCGATCAGTGGGTCGTTCAGGTGCCCTACGCCATAGGGTATGCGCCCGGCACGGCGGACTGGACGCCGATATCTGCGCCGATACAGTCTACCGGGGCGGATTTCTACAGCTGTGATGGCGGGAATGATGCCTGGCGTAGTATCGGCTTTGTCGACGTGGATAACCCTGTCGGCAACGTGGTTGGTGAAGACGGTGCGTCACGTCACGTCTATAAAACTCAGATCGACGGCATCGGCTATGCGCTGGGGTTCCGGGAACAGCAGTACTGCGGCGCCGATGCGGTACGCTATATTGACGGCACAAGTCAGGTGAATGGCAATGAGTCCCGGCGCATTTGCGACGCATCGCAAAACCCCGCCTTTGCCAGCGCCTCAATGTATAAAATGCAGTTCTGGGTGGTGTTTTACAAAATTCCAACGACCAGCGCCATGCCTGACGATAACGCCAACTCCCAGGAGCAAAATGTCGGATCGCTGATATTGCAGGCGGGAGAAAATCAAGCCAGCGCCACCAACGTGGCGACACCGGTACAGATCCATCTCGCCAGCTTCACCGTCAGGCGTACCAGCTGTTCAGTGGGCTCTCGCAGCATTCTTGTTCCCATGGGGAGCGTGAGCCAGCGTGAATTTCATGGCATAGGCTCCCGCGCCGGAGGCGGACGCTTCAGCATTCCGGTGACCTGCGAAAATAACACGGCGGTGAAGATGGGTTTCTTTGGCGATACCACGCCGGGCAACGATCGGGCGCTGGCGTTGACGAAGCAGGAGGATAGCGCCAGCGGTGTCGGGATCGAACTGCTTTACGGTGACAATACCGGTTCGGTTCAGGGGCAGGTGGTACCGTGGAACACCCCGCAGGTATCAGCGCTTGGGCAAGTAGGGGATAACCAGACGCAAACCTTCTGGTTTGATGCGCATTACATTCAGACGGAAGCGAACGTGACGGCGGGAAAAGCGGATGCGATGGCCACGTTTAACCTGATTTACAACTGAGTTTCCCCTGCCGCAGCGGCAGGGGAGGACGATCAGAACGCGGTCTTACAAAAACCCGTCATCTCTTTCAGGCCCATTTCGCGACCAAGCTCAGTCATCGGGTGCACCACCACCAGGCCACGGACGCTTTTCTTCAGCTTGCCCATGTCGGCCTGCTCTTTTTTGGTGATCGCGCGGCGATGCGGCATGTTCATCAGCTTCTGCGCTTCTTTACTCAGCTTCTGGCCTTTCACTTCGCGCAGGCGTTCAATTTCCGCCTCCAGCTTCACGGACTCTTTTTCCAGCTCGGCATATTTCTCGGCGGAATCAACAAGGGAGAGGCCGGCCATCTGATGGCGGATCATATCCAGACGGTCGCTCAGGCGTTTAATTTCGTTCTTTTCGACTTCTTTCATGACAAATAACTCTGAAAACGGGGAATTTACAGGGAAGGATACACCAATGTGTGCGGGCTTACTTCTGAAACGCTTTTTTTAAGCTGATTTTAGAAATCAGCTCAGTCAGGGAAAGCACCATGGTGGAGCGGACAACCTGTTGATAACGCAGCTTTTGCATCGCGTACAGCTCTGGGTCGCTGTTATCAAACTGAGGTGCGGGAGGGAGCGCGGATACGCAGTGCAGTTCGCCGAAGGGCCCCAGTATCTCATCATCGGTAAAGGTGTACTCATTGCCGTCATGATTGAGCTCTTCGCGCAGCGCCATTAACAGCTCGGCGTCTTCATACTCCTGACGGTTCAGCACGCCGAGACCGTAAATCAGCTTCAGCCGTACCGATAAATCGCCCAGCGGTCCGTCTCCGTCCAGTAACGGTTCTACAGCGTACTTTACCGCGTAGTCGTCTTTGCGAAACACCTGAAGCACCAGAATGTTTACCGCCTCGGTTAACAGCTCGACGGCGGCAATCAGGAAACTTCGTACGGTTTTGCCAGCATTCAGACGCTCAAGCACACGATTTTCAAAGGCCTGGGTTTGTTCCATTATTGCCTGCATATCTGACAATCTGTTATTCGGGCGCAGGCTCACCTGCGCCGGACTCTGCATCATTTGGTTGCGTTGTATGCGCTGACCGCCTCCGCAACTACGTCACTGTTGGCATCCAGACCGGAGATCTGCGCCAGCGCAGCCTGCGCGCCTTTGTCATCAATCAGCTGAGCCAGCTCAATTGCCTGCGGGTCCTGCTCGCTGCGGTAGTGCATTGCGGCAGCGATTCCCTTCACCAGGTTAGCGTGCGGCAGGCCGTATTCCAGCGTGCCCAGCAGCGGTTTAATCAGGCGATCGCCCGCGCTCAGTTTACGCAGCGGCTGACGACCCACGCGCTCAACGTCATCTTTCAGATACGGGTTTTCAAAACGACCGAGGATTTTCTGGATGTATGCTGCGTGTTTATCAGCATCAAAACCGTAGCGTTTGATCAGCACCGCGCCGCTCTCTTCCATTGCCCCTTTGACCACCGCACGGATGTTCTCATCGAGGATCGCGTCACGAATGGTCTGATGACCGGCCAATTTTCCGAGGTACGCGGTTATAGCATGCCCGGTGTTCAGCGTGAAGAGTTTACGTTCGACAAATGCCATCAGGTTATCGGTTAATTCCATTCCCGGAATGGTCGGCAGCGCGCCCTTAAACTGGGTTTTATCAACGATCCACTCGCTGAAGGTTTCCACGGTCACTTCCAGCGGGTCGTTGGTGGCGGATGCTGACGGCGGAACGATGCGATCCACGGCGGAATCAACAAAACCTACGTGCGCTTCAACCCAGGCTTTATCTTCGTCGGCGACGGCCGCAAGAACGTGGCCTTTCAGCTGCGTGGTGCCGCGCACCATGTTTTCACAGGCGATGATGTTCAGCGGCGTTTCAACGCCCTGTGCTTTACGCTTCGCCAGGCCTTTCGCGACCGCCGGGGCGATACGCTCAAGCACTACCGGACCCACGGCTGTGGTGACCAGATCAACGCTGGCAATAAGATCGATAACATCGTCGCCAATGCTGCTTACCGCGTTGACGCCAGAGACCGTTTCAACCTGTTCGTTTTCACCCACCACGTGAACCTGATAGCTATGACGGGCATTCAGGGCATCCAGAACCACCTGATTCACATCGGCGAATGTCAGGGTAATGCCCGCGTCTGCCAGCAGTTTACCGATAAAGCCACGACCAATATTACCTGCGCCAAAATGTAATGCTTTCATAGTGTTAACCTTCATCAATGTTTTTACCCGAGAGGGCTGGGGTGAGGAACGTTTTCCCCTCACCCTAGCCCTCTCCCCGGGGGGGAGAGGGAGGAGTACCGTTATTTGTTAAGCAGGGCCAGAACTTCTTCAACGCTGGTGGTGTTGGCCAGACGCTCAATAACCGTTTCGTCATCCAGCGCGTTGGTCAGGCTGGTAATCACCTGGATATGCTCGTTGTTGCGAGCGGCGATACCAATCACCAGACGGGCGATGTCGTCCTCTTCTTCACCGAAGCGCACGCCATCAGGATACTGACAGAACACCACGCCGGTTTTCAGCACGCGGTCTTTGGCTTCCACCGTACCGTGTGGAACCGCGATGGATTCACCCAGGTAGGTTGGGGTCAGCTTTTCACGCTCCAGCATCGCCTCAACGTATTCCGGCTGAACGTAGCCACCTTTCACCAGTTGCTCACCGGCGAAGCGAATGGCCTCTTCTTTATTGGTCGCCGTGCGGCCAAGGAAGATGTTTTCTGCGCCCAGTTTGAACAGATGCGCGTTGCTCTCGTCGAAGCTGTCTTGCAGGCTGGTACGTACTTTCACTTCGTTATCTTCATGGCGCTGCGCCGCCACCAGACGTTCGGTCAGGCTCGTGTACAGGCCGCTGTCGAGGAAGTTGGTCAGGGAAATGTGCTGCGCCTGCGGTACCTGACGCATAGCGCGTTCGGTCAGATCGCGGTGCGTGATCACCAGGTCAACGTCCGGCGGCAGGCTGTTAATCGCGCTGTTGGTGACGGAGATGTTGGTCAGACCCGCATCCTGCACTTTCTTACGCAGCACGCCCGCACCCATTGCGCTGGAGCCCATACCGGCATCACAGGCCACGATGATTTTACGAACGTGGCTCAGGTCGTTAGAGACATCGCCTGCCGCCAGCGGCGTTGCGCCTTTGGATTCGGCTTTCATGTCATGCATACGACGGGTTGCCGCTTCGATATCGTCGTCTTCTTTCACCTTGCTGGTTTTCAGCAGGATAGCGGAGGCCACGAAGGAGACCGCCATGGCCGCACAGATCGCCGCGATGTTCGCGAAGTAGGCGCCTTTCGGGGTCATCGCCAGCACCGCCAGGATAGAGCCCGGAGAAGCAGGAGACACCAGACCACCGCCCAGTACGCTCAGGGTGAACACGCCGGTCATACCGCCAAGGATAACGGCCAGGATCAGACGTGGGTTCATCAGTACATACGGGAAGTAAATTTCGTGAATACCGCCCAGGAAGTGAATGATCGCCGCGCCGCCAGCAGACTGTTTCGCGCTGCCGCGACCAAAGAACATGTATGCCAGCAGAACGCCCATACCCGGACCCGGGTTCGCTTCAATCAGGAAGAAGATGGACTTGCCGAGATCGTGTGACTGCTGAATCCCCAGCGGTGAGAAGATACCATGGTTGATGGCGTTGTTCAGGAACAGGATTTTCGCCGGTTCAACGAAGATTGACGCCAGCGGCAGCATGTCATGCGCCACCATGAAGTTAACGCCCGCCGCCAGCAGCTTGGAGAGCACTTCAACCGCAGGGCCAATGCCGAGGAACGCCAGAATCGCGAGGATCATCCCGATGATGCCCGCAGAGAAGTTGTTCACCAGCATTTCGAAGCCGGATTTGATCTTGCCATCAACCCAGACGTCAAATTTCTTGATCGCCCAGCCGCCCAGAGGACCGGCAATCATCGCACCGAGGAACATCGGCATATCCGCACCGACGATCACCCCCATGGTTGTGATGGCACCCACGACGCCACCACGGTCACCGCCCACCAGACGACCACCGGTATAACCGATGAGCAGCGGCAGCAGGTACGTAATCATTGGGCCAACAAGTTTCGCCAGCGTTTCGTTAGGCAACCACCCTGTCGGAATAAATAATGCGGTGATAATACCCCACGCGATAAACGCGCCGATATTAGGCATCACCATGTTGCTGAGGAAACGACCAAAGCTTTGCACTTTGATCTTGAAATCGGATGACATAAAACACCCCTTCTTATGTTTACGCTTAGGCTTGTGGCCCGAGGTTTATCGTTAATGTGCGGCGGCAGAGGTAGCCGGGCCCTGTTCTGATGCTGTGAAATCTGGCACTGAATCGTTCAACTGTCCAGACAGCGAAATTTTGTGTGATCTGAATCACATGAATGTAGGGGGTGAGGACATTAATGAAGTGATCGCGATCACATAATGAGTGTGTAAAAAAAATACATCGTTCAGAATTACGCCAAGATGGGCGGGTTTTTGTGATTAATATCACAATGTTAAGTTGGCTGTTTGTTTTCAGATTGTGATTTGATTCACAAAATATTTTTATGCAGATTTCTCCCGTATCCCCTCAAGACAGGAATGCGATACGCACACCTGCCTTTTTCCACGGCTTGATCCATACTGACCTCTTTGTGGGCATTAAGGATAAGCAATGAAACTCATCGGCAGTTATACAAGTCCTTTCGTGCGTAAGATTTCGATTCTCCTGCTGGAGAAAGGGATTGAATTTGAATTCGTAAATGAACAACCCTACAACGCAGAGAACGGCGTTGCGCAGTACAACCCGCTGGGGAAAGTCCCGGCGCTGGTAACGGACGAGGGCGACTACTGGTTTGATTCCCCGATCATTGCGGAGTACATCGAGCTGCTTGGCGTTGCGCCGGCCATGCTGCCGGCGGATCCAAAAGCAGCGCTGGCGATGAAGCAAATTGAAGCCCTGGCGGATGGCATTATGGATGCGGCATTAACGTCCGTACGCGAGCAGGCAAGGCCCGCCGCCCAGCAGTCAGAAAATGAGCTGCTGCGCCAGCGCGAAAAAATCAGCCGCAGCCTGGATATGTGCGAACAGCTGATCCGCGACGGGAAAATTCAGAGCGATAGCCTGAATCTGGCGACGATCGCCATCGCCTGCGCCATCGGCTACCTCAATTTCCGCCGCGTCTCGCCGGGCTGGTGCGTGGATCGTCCGCTGCTGGTCAAACTGGCGGAGACGCTCTTCCAGCGCGAAAGTTTCGCCCGGACTGAACCACCAAAGGCTTGATGCGGGTTATAACACTTCCTGGCGGGAGGCGGTACAATCCCCCCACATGTTAACTCCCTCTCCCGTCGGGAGGGGGGAAGATATTTACTCGCCAGGCGCATTCATGACTACTCATCATTCCCTCTACAGCCAGATCCCCGCTACCGATCGTCTGCTTCGTGACCCGCGCATCACTGCGGTGCTGGAGCAGTTTGGCCATACTGCAACGGTCGACATGCTACGCCAGCTTCAGGACGATGCGCGTCGCCATATTCAGGCTGAGAACGCGCTACCCGGCTGGTGCGAGGCATGGGCGCAGGAAGTTGAAAGGAGGCTGAGCAAGCACGCGCAAAGCGCGTTGCGCCCGGTTATTAACCTGACAGGCACGGTTCTGCACACCAATCTGGGCCGGGCACAGCAGGCAGAAGAGGCAATAGAGGCCGTCACCCGGGCCATGCGCTCGCCGGTGACGCTGGAGTACGATCTGGACGGCGCCGGGCGCGGACATCGCGATCGCGCACTGGCGGATCTTCTCTGCCAGATCACCGGCGCGGAAGATGCCTGCATTGTGAATAACAACGCGGCGGCGGTGCTGTTAATGCTGGCGGCCACCGCAAGCGGAAAAGAGGTTGTCGTCTCTCGCGGCGAGCTGGTGGAGATCGGCGGGGCGTTTCGTATTCCGGATGTCATGCGCCAGGCGGGCTGCACGCTGCATGAAGTGGGCACAACCAACCGTACCCATGCAAAAGATTATCGCGCGGCGGTGAATGAAAACACCGCCCTGCTGATGAAAGTGCATACCAGCAATTACCACATTGAGGGTTTTACCAAAACGGTGGAAGAGGCTGAACTGGCCGCCATCGGGCGCGAGCTAAACGTGCCGGTGATTGCCGATCTTGGCAGTGGGTCGCTGGTGGATATGCGCCAGTATGGTCTGCCAAAAGAGCCAATGGTGCAGGAAATGGTTGCCGCGGGCGTAAGCCTGGTCAGTTTCTCTGGCGATAAACTGCTGGGCGGGCCGCAGGCGGGTATTATCGTCGGCAGGCGCGAGCTGATTGCGCAGCTACAGCAGCATCCGCTGAAGCGCGCCCTGCGTGCCGATAAAATGACGCTGGCCGCGCTGGAAGCCACGCTGCGGCTCTATCTCCACCCGGAGAAACTGGCTGACCGCCTGCCCACGTTGCGTTTGCTGAGCCGTGACGCGGCCTCTGTTCGCGCGCAGGCGGAAGCGCTACTGCCGCAGGTTGCTCCTCATTACCCTGAGTTTGAAGTTCGTATCGAGCCTTGCCTGTCGCAAATTGGCAGCGGCTCGCTGCCGGTGGACAGGTTACCGAGCGAAGCGCTGACGTTCACCCCGCGCGACGGACGCGGAAGCCAGCTTGAGGCGCTGTCGGCGCGCTGGCGCGCATTACCGACGCCGGTGATTGGCCGGATCGGTGACGGGCGCATGTGGCTGGATTTACGCTGTCTGGAAGATGAAGTGCGGTTTCTGGAGATGATGTTGAAATGATTATTGCCACCGCCGGTCACGTTGACCACGGCAAAACCACGTTATTGCAGGCCATTACGGGCGTGAATGCCGATCGCCTGCCGGAAGAGAAAAAGCGCGGCATGACCATTGACCTGGGTTACGCCTACTGGCCGCAGCCCGACGGTCGCGTGCTGGGCTTTATCGACGTGCCCGGCCACGAGAAGTTTCTTTCCAATATGCTCGCGGGCGTGGGCGGGATCGATCACGCTCTGCTGGTGGTCGCGTGCGATGACGGGGTGATGGCGCAAACGCGCGAGCATCTGGCGATCCTCCAGCTGACGGGAAACCCGCAGTTGACCGTCGCCCTCACCAAAGCGGACCGTGTGGATGAGGCGCGTATCGACGAGGTGCGTCAAGAGGTGCTGGCGGCGCTGAGTGAATACGGTTTTAAGGATGTCGCACTGTTTGTCACCGTAGCGACAGAAGGCCGCGGTATCGATGCTCTTCGCAACCATTTGCAGCAGATCCCGTCTCGTGAACAGGCCAGCCATCACCGCTTCCGTCTGGCGATCGACAGGGCGTTTACCGTGAAAGGGGCTGGGCTGGTGGTGACCGGTACCGCGCTGAGCGGGGAAGTGAACGTGGGCGATACCCTGTGGCTCACGGGCGTGAACAAACCGATGCGCGTGCGCGGGCTTCATGCGCAAAACCAGCCGGTGGAACAGGCCCACGCCGGGCAGCGTATCGCGCTGAATATTGCCGGTGATGCCGAAAAAGACCAGCTTAACCGCGGCGACTGGTTGCTGGCCGACGCGCCGCCGGAGCCCTCTGAACGGATTATCGTTTCTCTCCAGACCCATACGCCGCTGACCCAGTGGCAGCCGCTGCATATCCACCACGCGGCCAGCCACATCACCGGACGCGTGTCGCTGCTGGAAAACGATCTCGCCGAACTGGTGTTCGACTCCCCGCTCTGGCTGGCGAATAACGACCGCCTGGTTCTGCGCGATATTTCGGCGCGGGAAACGCTGGCGGGCGCGCGCGTGGTCATGCTGGATCCGCCCCGTCGCGGCAAACGTAAGCCCGAGTATTTACAGTGGCTGGCCGCGCTGGCCCAGACCCGCGATGATAAGTCTGCGTTAGATATCCACCTTGAGCGTGGCGCGGTGGATCTGGCGGCGTTCGCCTGGGCGCGCCAGCTCAGCGGCGAAGGATTGCGTCTTCTGACGCAGGAGCCAGGTTTTATTCAGGCCGGGAACAGCCTGCTGAACGCGCCGGTGGCGGCGCGCTGGCAGCGCAAAGTGCTGAGCACGCTGGCGACCTACCATGAACAGCATCAGGATGAGCCCGGCCCGGGCCGTGAACGTCTGCGGCGCATGGCGTTGCCCATGGAAGACGACGCGCTGGTGCTGTTGCTGATTGAAAACATGCGTGAAAGCGGCGTTATTGCAAGTCATCACGGCTGGCTACACCTGCCGGAACACAAGGCCGGTTTTACCGCTGAGCAGGACGCGGTCTGGCAAAAAGTGGCGGCGCTGTTTGGCGATGAACCGTGGTGGGTGCGCGATCTGGCGCGTGAAACCAATACCGATGAGCAGCTGATGCGTCAGGTACTGCGCCATGCGGCACAGCAGGGGATGATTGTGGCGATCGTGAAAGATCGTTATTACCGCAACGATCGGATCGTAGCGTTTGCGAACCTGATCCGGGAGCTGGATCAGGCGCGCGGATCAACCTGCGCCGCAGACTTCCGCGATCGGCTGAATGTGGGACGCAAACTGGCGATTCAGATCCTGGAGTATTTCAACCGCATCGGGTTTACGCGTCGTCGTGGCAATGACCATGTGCTACGCGACGCGCAGTTATTTCCGTAAGCGTTAAGCGCTGCGCGCCTGCTTCTGCTTAGCCAGCCAGACCGCGCCCAGCCTTCCCGCCTGGTTACCCAGCTCGCAGGGAAGGATGGGCACCCGGAGCGCCTCCCACTCCTCGAATCGCTGTAGGTATTTATCCAGCAGGAGATAGATTTTCTCCTGCTCGCTAATGCCGCCGCCAATCAGCACCGCCTGCGGATCAAACATGGAGATCACGCTGTAGATGCCGCGCGAGAGGAAATGCGCCCACTCTTCTATGGCCTCACGCAGATGCACGTCGCTGTCCATGCGTTTAAACAGCTCCTCACCGTCAGGCATCTCATCTTCCGACACGGCCAGCGCGCGGCGGCAGGCTTTCATCAGGCCGCTGGCTGACGCCACTTCGTGCATCGGCTCGCCGTTGTTGCCAACGGGCAGCACGCCAAACTCACCCGCCCGGTAGTGCGACCCACGGTAGAGATCGCCCTCCATGACGATACCGCCGCCGATGCCGGTGCCGATGGTGATGCAGACAAAATGCTCATAGTCCTTGCCGGCGCCCTGCCAGCGTTCGCCCAGCGCCGCGCAGTTGGCGTCATTTTCGGTTGTTACGGGGAGATCGGTCAGCTGTGCGAAAAGCTCGCACAGGTTTTCACCGTCAAGGTAATCCAGCGCCCCGGCCTTGGCCGCTTCGCCGGTATGGTGATTGATGTGGCCCGGAAAACTCACGCCGATGCCGACGATCTCATGCTCCTGGCGGTACTTATCCACCACCGCTTTCCACTTCTGTTTGAAGGTGCTTTCATCGTCAGGCGTATCATATTCATCGGATGTCAGTTCTTCGCCGTTTTCGTTAATCACGCCGTGTTTGATGTGGGTTCCGCCCACGTCAAAGCCGATAAATAGCTGCATTGCATCGTTCCTCATGAGCCCCTGAGCTATTAAGTATGGCTCTGGCGGCAGAAACGAAACGTAAAGTACGGTAATCCGTGATACGGCTCGTAAACCCGTTACCGACTGGCGAGAAAACCACCAGCCGGAACTACCCTTGTTGTACACCTACTGCAAGGAGACGGTCATGACAAACAATCCTCCCTCATCGCGTATCCAGCCAGGCGAGTATGGTTTTCCCCTTAAGCTGAAGCCCCGCTATGACAACTTTATCGGCGGCGACTGGGTGGCGCCCGTCGACGGTGAATACTATTCCAACCTGACGCCCGTTACCGGCCAGCCGCTGTGTGAAATTGCCAGTTCGGGCAAGCGGGATATAGATTTAGCGCTGGATGCGGCGCATAAGGCGAAAGATAAGTGGGGACAAACGTCCGTTCAGGACAGAGCGGCCATTTTGTTCAAAATCGCCGATCGGATGGAGCAGAATCTGGAGCTGCTGGCGACCGCAGAAACGTGGGACAACGGCAAGCCGATCCGGGAAACCATGGCGGCGGACGTGCCGCTGGCGATTGACCATTTCCGCTATTTTGCGTCCTGCATTCGTGCCCAGGAGGGGGGAATAAGTGAAGTTGACAAAGATACCGTGGCGTATCACTTCCACGAGCCGCTCGGCGTGGTGGGGCAAATTATTCCGTGGAACTTCCCGCTGCTGATGGCGAGCTGGAAAATGGCGCCCGCGCTGGCGGCGGGTAACTGCGTTGTGCTGAAACCCGCTCGCTTAACGCCGCTTTCGGTACTGCTGCTGATGGAGGTGATTGGCGACCTGTTGCCGCCGGGGGTCATTAACGTGGTCAACGGGGCCGGGGGAGAGATCGGCGAATATCTGGCTACCTCAAAACGTATCGCCAAAGTGGCGTTCACCGGCTCAACGGAAGTGGGCCAGCAGATCATGCAGTACGCGACCCAGAACATCATTCCGGTCACGCTCGAGCTGGGCGGCAAATCGCCGAACATCTTCTTTGCCGACGTGATGGACGAAGAGGACGCCTTCTTCGACAAAGCGCTGGAAGGGTTTGCGCTGTTCGCGTTTAACCAGGGCGAAGTCTGCACCTGTCCGAGCCGCGCGCTGGTGCAGGAATCCATTTATGAGCGCTTTATGGAGCGGGCGATCCGGCGCGTGGAGTCGATTCGCAGCGGTAATCCGCTGGATAACGTTACCCAGATGGGGGCGCAGGTATCGCATGGCCAGCTGGAAACCATCCTCAACTATATTGATATCGGTAAAAAAGAGGGGGCCGATGTGTTGACCGGCGGTCGTCGTAAGGTGCTGGGCGGCGATTTGCAGGAGGGCTACTACCTTGAGCCGACTATCCTGTTCGGTAAGAACAACATGCGCGTTTTTCAGGAGGAAATTTTTGGACCGGTGCTGGCCGTCACCACGTTTAAAACCATGGACGAGGCGCTGGAGCTCGCCAACGACACGCAGTATGGCCTGGGGGCGGGCGTCTGGAGCCGTAACGGTAATCTGGCCTATAAAATGGGCCGGGGCATTCAGGCCGGACGCGTATGGACAAACTGCTATCACGCCTATCCGGCTCATGCGGCGTTTGGCGGCTACAAGCAGTCGGGCATCGGGCGTGAAACCCATAAGATGATGCTGGAGCACTACCAGCAAACAAAATGTCTGTTGGTCAGCTACTCTGATAAACCGCTGGGGTTGTTTTAATCTCCGGGCTCAGGCCGTCCCGGGTGGCGTGGCCTGAGCCGGGTTAAAGCCGGGTGGCGGCTTCGCCTTACCCGGCCTACTTTTTACTCCCTCTCCCGTGGGAGAGGGCTGGGGTGAGGGCAACAGGCCGCAGTTATTCAGCTTTCATCCACCCATATCCGCATTTCCCCTTCCCCCCGGTTTGCCCAGCTGAACCACGGAATAAAGGTCAGCGTCCGGGGCTGACGTTCTACCGGTGAGTGGTCGTACTGCCACAGGGCATCAGTGTCCTTCGCCTGACACCCGATCCCTTCCGCCTGAATCAGCATCTTGTGCGCGAAAATGCCTTTGCCTTCAAATACCCGAAACGCGCTGTCCTGGGGCAAAGAAAGGTTATGCAGATTTGCGCCGTTATCGGCTTCTTCCAGGCAGTAAATCAGCGGCCCACGCTGCAATGCGACTTTCCCCGCCTGCTGGCGCACCTGCGGGTTGCCGTACACGCGGCGGACCGGCATCGGTAACGTCAGCGTCAGCGTGTCGCCTTCCTGCCAGCTGCGGTTGAGGTATAAGTATCCACGGGAGACCTCGCCTGTAATGGCCTGACCATTGAGCGAAACAGCCGGTTCCGCACACCAGTCCGGCAGCCTCAGGGCCAGCGTGTGAGTCACCGGAACTGGTGAGGTAATCTCGATTTTCACCTGCTCATGCCACGGATAGTTCCCGCTAATCCGCAGCTGGAGGATGTTATCCCCAACCGGAATGGCGACGTCGTTCCCCACGTACAGGTTGATCAACAGCGCGTCCGGGCGAACGGTATAAATGTAGTGCCCCAGCGAGGTCAGCACGCGCGCAATATTCGGCGGGCAACAGGCGCAGCCGAACCAGCGCTGGCGCACCGGTTTGACGTGGTCATAGATATGGTTAAAGGCCAGGGTTTTCGGGTGCACTTCCAGCGGATTCACATAAAAGAAATGCTTACCGT
Organism: Enterobacter cloacae complex sp. GF14B; assembly: GCF_004136805.1. NCBI lineage: Bacteria > Pseudomonadati > Pseudomonadota > Gammaproteobacteria > Enterobacterales > Enterobacteriaceae > Enterobacter > Enterobacter cloacae complex sp. GF14B. The sequence goes on along the minus strand of NZ_QFRV01000016.1, from coordinate 31,242 downwards.
CCAGCGCCATGCCGCCCAGCACCGTGTTGTACAGCGCGCGCTCCATCACGTCGGCGTAGTGGCCGTCCGCCTCCATCTCCAGCATCCGGCGGGCAAACATCATCAGGCCGATGGAGGCGCAGCTTTCGGCGTAGACCGTATCGTTGGGCAGATCGTAATCGCTGCTGAACGCCTCGCCGCTGCTTTGGGAGCCAATCCCGCCGGTGATGTACAGCTGGCGCTGTGCCATGTTGTTCCACAGCCGCAGGCAATCCTGACGTTTCCCCTCGTCGTTGCTCAGGCGCGCCAGATGCGCCATGCCCGCCATCAGATAGACAAAACGCACGGCGTGGCCGATGGCCGTTTGTTGTGCGGCAAGGGGCAGATGCGCCTGGCTGTAGGCTTTGTCCTTGACCATCCACGCCGGGCCATAGGTGTTCCAGTATGACGTTCTGCCGTGCTTCTCGTATTCGATATCGTAGAAGTGAGGCTGCGCGCCGCGTTCCTCAATAAAGTATTTCACCAGATTGAGATAGCGTGGCTCCTGCGTGACGTCGTACAGCCGCATCAGCGCCAGCTCGATTTCCGGGTGGCCCGGATAGCCGTGCAGCTGGTTTTCGCCCGGGCCAAACACGCTGTCGATATGATCCGCCAGCCTGCACACCACGTCCAGCAGGCGGCGCTTTCCGGTTCCCTGGAAATACGCCACACCCGCTTCAATCATATGCCCGGCGCAGTACAGTTCGTGGCATTCGGCCAGATTGGTCCAGCGCTCGGCCGGTGCTTTCACCGTGAAATAGGTATTGAGATAGCCATCTTCACACTGCGCCGCTGCGACCAGCTCGATCACCTCGTCGGCGGTTTTTTCCAGTTCAGCATCCGGCTTCTGGCACAGCGACCACGCCACGGCTTCGAGCCATTTCGCCACGTCGCTGTCCTGAAAGACCATCCCGTAGAACTCCCCCTGTTCCAGACCGGCCGCGATGCGGAAGTTGGCGATGGCGTGGCTGGGTTCGGCCTCTGCCACGCGATCGTTAAGCGCATCCCACTGGTAGGGGATCACCACATCGCGGACCAGCCGTTGGTACTGACCAAGAAACGGGTCGTTGATTTTCAGCTGATGCAGGTCGGCTTCCATTATGGTCATATCGTTCTCCTCAGGACTGTACATGACGCTGGCGCAAATCGGTGGCAATGCGCGACATCACGGGATTGTTAAGCCTGCACCAGCGGATAGCGACCGCCAGCAGCAGGTGGAAAAGGGCAGGGAGCAGCGTCTCCATGGCGGTGATGCCCTGCAATGAGGCGGGCGTCTGGTTACCCGCGCCTGGCTGATAGGCCACGGCAATAAACACCAGGCTGATGATCCCGGCGCTGGATGCCCACGCGAGCTTGATGAAAAACAGATTGAAGGCGAAGTTCATCCCCGAGGAGCGCACGCCGGTTTTCCATTCGCCGTAATCATCGGCAAAGGCCATCAGTGAGAAGTGCAGCGGCAGGGTGAAGCCCAGGATCACGCCGTTACTTAAAATCACGATCAGCCAGAGCGTCTGGTGCGCCGGGCCACCCGGCAGGAACCACATTCCCACCGCAAGCGCAGCAAGTACCAGGTTGGTGTAGTAGTAGAGTTTGACGGTATCAATCCGCCGCGACAGCGGGCTGACGATCACCGCGCCCAGAATGGCAGCAAAGGTCACCATGGTGAAAAACAGCGAGGTGTACGCCGTGCTGCCCTGAAGCACGTAGGTGATGAAATACATGTATCCGCCGCCGCGAATGTTGAAGACGTTGATCAGCAGAAACGACATCACCAGCATCAGCAGCAGCTGATCGTTTTTCCGCAGGCCAGCCAGGTGCTCGCGCAGGGTGAATTTACCCATCAGCGCAAGCGGGACGCGCTCGCGCACCCAGAAGAAGCAGCACAGGAACATCACCACGGCGATGGCGCACAGCACGCCAACGCCCAACTGATAACCCCGGGCGGTATTGCCCTGTCCCAGCTCTGACACCAGCCACGGCAGGCCAACGGAGACCAGAAAGCCCGCCACGCCGCACAGTACGAAGCGCCAGGACTGGCAGGATATAACCTCGTTGTGGCGGGTGGTCATGGTGTTGATCAGCGCGCAATACGGCACGTTGATGGCGGTATAGCCCACTGAAAGCAACAGATAGGTGCCGAACGCCCAGGCGATTTTCACGCCCATGCTGGCGTCCGGGACGGTGAAGGTCAGCACGCCGACGATCCCGATAGGAAGCGCGACCCACAGCTGCCACGGACGAAAACGCCCCCAGCGGCTCTGCGTGCGGTCGGCAATCACGCCCATCACCGGATCGGAAATCGCGTCAAATACCCGAAGGGCAATAAACAGCGTGCCCACCAGCGCGGGCGTCAGGCCAAATACATCGGTATAGAAAAAGGTCAGGAAGTTCATGATCAGGCAGGTAATTACCGTGCCGCCCGCGTCGCCCAGGCCGTAGCCAATTTTCTCGCGGACTGACAGCCGTTCATCGGCTGCCTGTTTTGCAACTTCTGCGTCTGTAATCGGTGTGGAGGTCATGGGGTAACTCCTCGATAAACGATTTTTTTATCGTATTTGTGCAAGGTACCCCATTTATTCTGCATTCAACGGGCAGACCAACAAGGGAAGGGAAAAGTATAAAAAGGTGACAATTCCGACCTGATGATAAAACTGTGAGTTTGATCGAGCCGTTCTGCTGATATTTATTAATAATCAAGGGATAAAGACAATATTAGCCACCATAAAAGCGGAAAAATGAATATCCATGCTTGAATTATCCATAGCACTTCCGATCAGGGTTCAAAATGGCGGGTTATTTATCTCCCGGGGCGTGGGCCGTCATCCCGCACGAAAATTATCTTCGTGGGAGATAATTTTTGTCGAAAAAGGGACATTAACGATCCAGGAGGAAAATACGCTGTTTGAGGTAAACGCTGGCGAGAGTTTATTACTTTGGCCGAAGCGACGGCATGTCGGCGTGGAAGATTTTCCGGACGATCTCAAATTTTACTGGCTGCATTTTGAGGTGGATGAACGCTTGCCGGTGTTGCCAGGCGCGACGCCGCTGTCGATTGAGCAACACTGTAGCGTGCGGGATCCGCAATATGTTATTGCGTTATTCCGTCAGTTTTTAAGCGAGCAGGAAAAATTACAGCGTAGCCAGGCGCTGGAGATAATTTTGCTGTTAATTTTGCAGCAGATATCGCTCTCGCCGGGATATGAAGATAAAGCGGATGATGCGGGCGCAGCAATGGCGTGGAAGGCCAAGCAGCTTATCCGCACGCACTTTCATTTGCCCCTGTCCACTTCACAGCTGGCGAAAGAGCTGCACTGCAACGCCGATTATCTGGGGCGAGTATTTCGCCGGACGTTTCATTTAACCCTGACGGAGGCAATTCACCGCCAGCGCGTCAGGGCCGCTGAAAAACTGCTGCTGAACGATGCGGCCTCATTAACTGAAGTGGCCGCCCGGTGCGGTTTTAATGACGTGGGTTATTTCCGGCAAATATTCTCGAAACATACCGGGTTAACGCCCGCCGTCTGGAAACGGCGGTACTGTAAAGAGCATATTAATTCTGGATGATCACTGGCCGTAATAGGCATTTGCGCCATGCTTGCGCAGGTAATGCTTATCCAGCAATTCCTGCTGCATAACCGGAAGCTGTGGTGCAAGCTGGCGTGAGAAAAGCCCCATATAGGCGCACTCTTCCAGCACCACGGCATTGTGTACCGCATCGGCAGCGTCTTTGCCCCAGGCAAACGGGCCGTGAGAATGAACCAGCACCGCCGGGACCTGCATCGGGCTTATGTCGCGCTCCTCGAAGGTTTTGATAATGACTTCCCCCGTCTGGTATTCATATTCACCCGCGATTTCAGCCGGGGTCATCAGCCGCGTGCAGGGGATCGCACCGTAGAAATAGTCCGCGTGCGTTGTGCCCCACGCGGGTAAATCCTGCCCCGCCTGCGACCAGATGGTGGCGTGGCGGGAATGGGTATGCACAATGCCGCCAATTTCCGGGTAACGACGATACAGCGCGAGATGGGTCGGGGTGTCGGAGGAGGGTTTTTTACTCCCCTCGACCACTTTACCCGTGGCGATATTTACCACCACCATATCTTCTGCGGTCATCACGTCGTACTCCACGCCGGATGGTTTGATCACCATCATGCCGCTGTCACGGTCAACAGCGCTGACGTTGCCCCAGGTGAACGTCACCAGCTGGTGGGCGGGCAGGGCGAGATTTGCCGCCAGCACCTCGGCTTTGAGTTGTTCTAACATGTCATGCCTCCTTCCTGCATTCGGGCTTCAATCCAGCGGCGCGCCTGGATGATCTCCAGCACCGGCTCTTTGGCTTTCTCGGTCCACATTTCAATCAGAAATGCGCCGCGATAGTTAAGTTGATTCAGCGTGTTAAACACGCCAACGAAATCGACGCAGCCCTCGCCAAACGGCACGTCGCGGAACTGGCCGGGGCTTTTTTCGGTTACGGGCCGGGTATCTTTCAGGTGGATAGCGGCGATGCGGTCAATGCCCAGCGTCAGCTCGGCGGTGACGTCGTTGCCCCACGCGCTCAGGTTGCCGACGTCCGGGTAAACGCTGAACCACGGCGAGGCGAGCATGTCGTCCCACTTTTTCCACTTGCTGATGGAGTTCATAAACGCGGTGTCCATGATCTCTACCGCCAGCATTACCTGTGCGGCGGCAGCCTGCTCCACGGCCCACGCCAGCCCTTCGGCAAAGCGCTGTTGCGTGCCCTCGTCATGCTCCTCGTAGTACACGTCATAACCCGCAAGCTGGATGGTGCGAATACCCAAATCACGGGCCAGCCGGATGGCTTTGGTCATGATCTCGCGGGCACGTTCGCGCACGATTTCTTCGCGGCTGCCAAACGGGAAGCGACGGTGGGCAGACAAGCACATCGACGGGATCGCCACGCCGGTCTCCAGCATCGCTTCCACCAGAGAGGCGCGCTGCGTGGTACTCCATTCAAGGCGCGATAAACGCTCGTCGGTCTCATCCACCGACATCTCCACAAAATCGAAGCCGCAGCTTTTTGCCAGAACCAGGCGCTCCGGCCAGGAGAGATCTTTTGGCAGCGCTTTTTCGTAAATGCCTAACGGATGCTGACGCATGGTTACTCTCCCCAGATGTCGCGGATTTGCGAATGGAATGCCTGTGCCACCTGCGGCGGATTATCGGCGCCTGCCAGCGCGCGCCCGGCAATGAAGGCTTTGACGTTGATCTGCTTAAACAGCGGCAGGTCAGCGGGGGTGATACCGCCAGTGATGGAAAGCTGTAGCCCGATATCGGACAGCGCCTTCATTTTGCTGAGATCCGCCTCGCCCCACTGCTGGCCGCTGGCCTGTGCGTCGCGCCCGCGGTGGTATATCGCCTGCTTCACCCCGATGCGGTGCCACGCGCGCGCGTCGTCCAGCGTCCAGTTGCCAAACAGCTCCATCTGGATCTCGCCGCCGCCGCGCAGTGCGACCTCGTGGCCACGTTCAACGGTGGCCAGCGGGGCGGCACAGATGATGGTCATCCAGTTTGCGCCTGCGCCAAACGCCTGTTCAGCCAGCGTTTCTCCGGCATCGGCGACTTTCCAGTCCGCCACGATAATTTTATCCGGACACTGCGCACGCAGGGCGCGAACGGCGTTTAGCCCTTCGGTCAGGCACAGAATGGTGCCAGCTTCGACGATGTCGACGTGCTCGGAAAGCGTCGCGACATCGCGCTGCGCGGCCTGAAGCGAGGTGTGGTCGAGCGCCAGCTGCAATAATGGTCGGCTCATAGGTCGTACTCCTTAACGCGGGCGTGATAGCCCTGTAATGCTGAAATCAGTAGCTGGTAACGGTGATATTTGCGCTGGTAGGCGGCATGGGCACGCATGTCAGGTTCAATCATCCGGATGTCATGCCTGAGGGCGCGCTGAGCGGCGTAAAAATCAGGATAGAGACCTGTACCGACGAGCGCGGCCAGCGCCGCACCGGAACAGCCGGTCTCTTCCACCTGCGGGAGTTCAATCGCCAGGCCGCTGACGTCCGCGAGCATCTGCATCCACACGTCCGAATGGGTTGGGCCGCCCGTCACGCGCAGGGCCTGCACGTGGGGAAAGCGTTCGAGCATACGGTTGAGGTGGGTCATGTGGCTGAATACCACCCCTTCATAAACCGCCTGGAGGAGGTGCGCGCGGGTATGCAGCGCCTGCAAACCATAGAAACCGCTGGTCATCTCCAGCCCGGCGTTGCTGCCGTAGAGGAAAGGCAGGAAGAACACATCGCTTTCAGCTTTTGGCAGGCTGGCCACGGCGTGGTTAATCTCATCAAATGACATATCGCCCCATTGGGCCGTCAGCCATTCCAGGTTGCCGGACGACGTGGGGCTGGCTTCATGAACGATGAACTGCTGCGGATGGACGTAGCGGCCATAGACGTAGGGGAACGGCTCGTTGTCGCGGATGCCGTGGGCAATCCCACTGGTCACGGCCCAGGTCCCCATTACGGCATTCAGCGTATGTTCGTCATGCAGCCCGGCGCAGATCGCGGTGGAAACCACATCAAACAGTCCACCAACGACGGGAGTACCCGCCGTGAGACCGGTCAGTGCGGCTGCCTGAGCGGTGATTTCCCCGCAAATTTCTGCTGAACCGATAATGGACGGCAGGGCACCGTCAATGTCGCTGATGCCGAGCCAGCGCGTGAGCTGCGGATCGTACTGCCCGGTATTCATGTTGTAGAGATTGGATTCCGAGATGTTGCTCTCTTCGCAGCCTTTGACCCCGGTCAGACACCAGCGCAGGTAATCGTGCGCCATCATCACGCTGCCAATTTGCTGATACCGCTGCGGCTCGTTCTCTTTAACCCAGCGCAGGAGCGAGGCCGGATGCCCCGTCCACAGCGTCTGGCGAGTATGCGGATAGAGCTTTTCGGGTATACCGTCCTGCTGCCAGCGTTGCACGATCTCCAGCGCACGGCGATCGGAGGAGAGTATGGCGTTACCCAGGGGGCGATCCTGTTTATCGAGCAAAAACAGCCCCTTCCCCTGGGCTGAAATGCCAACGCCTTTGATCTGACCGCCGTCAGCGCCTGAATTTTTGAGCAGCAGGGCGACCGTTATGTGGCAGTGCTGCCAGAGCTGGTGCATATCCCGCTCGGCGTAGCCGGCGCGTGGGCTGAGCGTGGCCACTGAGCGGCGTTCAATACAGACTTCTTTGCCCTGACTGTTGTATAAACCGGCTTTCAGATAAGTACCGCCACAATCGATACCCAGCCAGAAGGGCTCTTTTTCACTCATCTTCTTCTCGCTTAATTGCCGGGTGCTTCGCTTACCCGGCCTACGGTTCGGTTTTCTCCCTCTCCCCGTGGGAGAGGGCTAGGGTGAGGGCATCAGGCCGCACGTTTATGTGGAGTCACCGTGGGATTAGGCTCTGCTCCGGCATCGCATTTCGCCGGTAACAGCAGGGCCAGCAGCGATGCCAGCGCCAGCGAAACCGCCAGGCAGTAAACGCCTGCGTCTTTGCTGTACAGGGTGATCAGTACGCCTACCGCATAAGGACCGCAGAACCCGCCGAGGTTGCCCAGGGCATTGATCACGCCGCGAGCGCCACCCGCCATCTCAGCGCTGAACAGACGCGCCGGGATAGTCCAGAACACGCCCGCTGCGGATTGCAGGAAGAAGCCACAGCCCACCAGCGCGGCATAGGCCAGCCAGGTGTGCTCTTTCAGCGCCACGGAGAGGAACATGCAGAGCGCAAAGCCAATCAATGGCAGGGAGACAAACAGCTTGCGCTTGCCGGTGCGGTCAGAGAGTGAAGAGAACAGGAACATGCCGGCAATGGCGCCGATGTAAGGCAGAATGGCGAGCATTCCCACCTGGCCGATGCTGGTGTGCGTCAGTTCTTTCAGAATGGTGGGCAGCCAGAGGGTGTAACCGTAAATGCCGGTCTGGTAGAAGAAGTTGAGGGCGATCAGCTGCCACATGGTTTTGTCAGACAGCACCGCGCTGAGCGAGGCGTTTTTCACCTCTTTACCCGCAATGGCCTGCTGCTCTGCCGCCAGCGTTTGTACCAGGTAGTTTTTCTCGGCCTCAGAGATCCAGCGCGCTTCCTGAGGCCGGTCGTAGACGGTGAACGCCCACAGCACCAGCACAACAACGGACATCAGACCTTCAATAATGAACAGCCAGCGCCAGTCGAGAGCGGTAATAATCCAGCCCGACAGCGGGGCGGTGATGATCCCGGCGATGGGCACGAACATGATCACAATCGCGTTGGCGCGGCCGCGCTCGGCATCCGGGAACCAGTTACTGATCATCGTGAGCACAACGGGCAGCATCCCGCCTTCCGCCACACCGAGTAAGAAGCGCAGCACCAGCAGCTGATACTGGTTGGTCACAAGCCCGGTCAGAACCGAGATCACCGCCCAGGCAACCAGCGACCAGCCGATAAACTTCTTACCGCTGCCGTGCACGGCAATTTTTCCGCCGGGAACTTGCAGGAACAAATAGCCGATAAAAAAGATCCCCCCCGCCAGGCCCGCCATCGTGGCGGAAATGCCCAGCTCTTCATCCATACCGCCGGGCATCGCAAAAGCTATATTTACGCGGTCCATATAGGAAATAATGCAGGCGATAAGAATAGGGGGAATGATCCTTAGCCAGCGTTGACGCGGAATGTCCGCGTGTAGAGCATTAGAAGAAATATTCATAGTTAATATCTCAGTGAAGGTAACCGGAAAATGTATTCTTTATTTTTATTGTGATGCTTTATTCATAGCGCTAATGCCGTCGCGCAAAATAGCGATGCGATGGCTGACGTCAGCATTAGCATTTATTTCCAGTAATTTAATACCGGAGAATTTCAATGTTGCGGCGCTCGCCGCAGTAAACAGCGCTTTTACATGTTCAATGGACATGAGACTGTCGGCGCAGAACGAAGAAAACGGCGCGTGCAGATCCTGCCATTCTCCATACTCACCGTGAGGGGTCGTGCCCGAAAACATCAGCGCCCCCAGTTTCCCGGCAGCGAGTGCCGCCTGAACATGTTCCAGCGGAAGGGCGGTGTTGCGACCTTCAATAGCCGAACGTGCCCAGTTGATACAGACGCTGATATCGGTCTCTTTCACTACCTCCAGCACCTGCTCTAAGGGCAAGAACCCTTTACGCGGCGCCGGGCCATTCATCGCATCACAGTGTTCCAGCACCAGATCGCAGCCCCAGTCCCAGCTCGCGATTTCCCGTACCGAGCGGGAGAATGCTTCTGTCGCTTGCTCGACAGATTCATTACCCGCCTGCGGTGCGGCCTGCATTTCCAGAGCGACCACTTTCCCGGGAAAGCGGGTGTTAACGGCATCAATCTTTTGATGCAGATGGCGGTAATATTCAATGCACGCTTTACGCTGTTCTTCGTCCGCGGACGCCAGGCCAAACGCGCCGTTGCTGCCGCGGCGGCGCATGGTTTCCATAACGGCTGTGACAACGATCTGCCAGTTGCCCGGCGTATGACGAAACAGCCATTCATCACCAAACGGATGGAGATTTTCAAGGCAAGGTTGTTCCAGCCCGCGAATATTTGGCGTGTCGGAAAGTTCCCGCCAGAAGGTGTATTCTTCCTGCTCCCCTTTCTGGTGAAACGAGGGTGCGCAGGGGTACGCACCAATAATAAAACCGGTGTTGGTCATTTCGCATTCCTGTATTTATCAGAAAATTAATCTAATTCGCTGATGGCCACTTTCACCACAATTTTACGAATTGCGGATCCCTTGTTTTTAATACAGGCAGGACGGTGAACATCCTGCGGGAAAAATATGGCGTAACTGCCAGGTATCATTTCGATAAACGACTCGTGTTCACTGTCGTGATAAAAAATAATATCCCGTTGCTCCAGCAATGATTCGCTGATTTTGTTATTCCCGGTATCAATAGCAATACCGATTTTTTCTTCACCCCAGGCCAGAAACTGGATATCCAGATAGCGGCGATGGACTTCAGGGCGGTTCTCGTGCTGCTCCTTTGTGGTGAGGTCGAGAACCTGGGCAAAAATGTTGCGGCCTTCAATTTCGATCACGCCCGGTGCCAGGGTGGTGAAATCCGTGGTACGCAGAAAATTAAGCGCCTTTTCTATCGCCAGTGGCAGGCGACATGGATTTGGCTGTGCAATATGTCCGAATATCATGACCCACTCCTTACAGAGACTGGATTTTCGCCCACACGCTGTCGTCGATGGTGATGCCGTCCCGGCGGTTTTCTTCCAGCAGGCGAGTAAATTCATGTCCAGGCAGACGGACGGCGACATTTTCATCAGCGCGTTCTGCGGTGGTGATGAAGTCCATGATGCGCTGTAGTTTGGCATCGCGGGTTGGACCGTCGATCAGGCGATCCACTTCGACGGCGATAAAGATCTGCGATACGCCGTATTCGTCGCTGTTGTCCTGGGTCACTTCCGCAACGGACGCGCCGTCAGAGAGCAGGGTGGCGATCATGTCGAGCACAATCGACAAGCCGGAACCTTTCCAGTAGCCCATGGGCAGAATGCGACGGTTTTTCTCAATCACGCCCGGCTCTCTGGTCAGATTGCCTTCATCGTCAAAGCCGCCGTCGACCGGTAATTCGCGTCCGGCCAGGCGATTCACCTCCAGCATGCCGTAGGAGAACATCGACATCGACATATCGACCATGGTGATTGGATTCGACGGGATAGCGACGATCAGCGGGTTTGTGCCGATGCAGCATTCTTTTGATCCCCACGCGGGCATCACGGCAATAGAGTTGGTCCAGCAGATGCCGATATAGCCTTTCTCCGCCGCCTGCCAGCCGTAGCTGCCGCCGCGCATCCAGTGGTTCGCGTTACGCAGCGCCACCAGGCCGATCCCGTGATCGGACGCCAGCTCGGTAGCACGGTCCATCATCTTCTTCGCCGTCAGGTTGCCGATGGAACGCTGCGCATCCCACTGTTCGATGGCGCCTAATGTCGTTACGCGTTTCGGCTGGGCGTCAGGGATGATGTCGCCTGCGTCAAGCTGCTGAATAAATCGCGGGAAGCGGTTGACGCCGTGTGAATAAACGCCGGACTCCGTGGTGCGGGCGAACATCTCGGCGCAGGCGTCAGCGGTATCCGCTTTTACACCGCGATCGAGCAGAACCCGATTGAACGCCGCTTTCAACTCTTGGAAGGTCACTTTCATCCCTGTTCTCCTGTTTTTTTAGGGGCAAGTGCGAGTGCTTTTTTATCACTAAATTTCACTATGCGAAATCTGATTTCAAATATAACGATCAAATTTTGTCAGATCAACGACATTCACGTTTTTCAAAATCGATTAAAATCAAATGGTTGTGTTTTTCCTGTTGAGATCGTGAACTAAACCACACTTTGCGCTACCATCAGGGCGCAATAAACAGGAGCTATTTGATGAGCATAAAAGAGAGCGAAATGACGCAAGAAAAAGAGAGGCCAGCAGGTAGCCAGAGCTTGTTTCGCGGCCTGATGCTGATTGAAATCCTCAGTAACTATCCGAACGGGTGTCCGCTTGCGCATTTATCAGAACTGGCGGGGCTGAATAAAAGTACCGTGCACCGGTTATTGCAGGGGTTGCAGTCGTGCGGGTACGTGACGCCAGCGCCGGCGGCAGGGAGCTATCGTCTGACCACCAAATTTATCGCCGTCGGGCAAAAGGCGCTTTCATCTCTCAATATTATTCACGTGGCGGCGCCGCACCTCGAGGCGCTGAACATTGCCACCGGCGAAACGGTCAACTTCTCCAGCCGTGAAGATGATCACGCGATCCTGATTTATAAGCTTGAGCCGACAACCGGTATGCTGCGCACGCGCGCATATATCGGCCAGCATATGCCGCTCTATTGTTCTGCAATGGGCAAAATCTATATGGCGTTTGGTCATCAGGATTACGTGGCGAGCTACTGGGAAAGCCACCAGGAACAGATCCAACCTTTGACCCGCAACACCATCACCGAACTGAGCGCGATGTATGATGAGCTGGCGGAAATTCGCGATCACAGTATGGCGATGGATAAAGAAGAGAACGAGCTGGGTGTGTCATGTATCGCCGTGCCGGTCTTTGATATTCACGGGCGCGTACCCTATGCCATCTCCATTTCGCTGTCGACGTCGCGCATGAAGCAGGTGGGTGAGAAAAACTTGCTAAAACCGCTGCGTGACACGGCGGAAGCTATCTCGAAAGAACTGGGGTTTAACGTGCGCGAGGCGTAACTGATGAACCAATTTATCCTGGCGGATCCTGAAAAATGTATCGGGTGTCGTACCTGTGAGGTAGCGTGCATGATGTCGCATCAAAGCAGCGCCACGCCAGTAGCGTTTACGTCACGGATCCGCGTGGTTAAGGGGGGAACCTTCACTACGGCGGTGGGCTGCCACCAGTGTGAAGATGCGCCCTGCGCGAATGTCTGCCCGACGGGGGCCATTCACCACGCTGCGGGAGCCTGGCTCGTTAAGCAATCGCGCTGTATCGGCTGCAAAAGCTGTATGGTGGCGTGCCCGTTCGGGGCAATGCAGGTTCGGGTCGTGGAAGATCGCGTTCAGGCGCTGAAATGTGATTTGTGCGCGCATCGCGAGAGCGGTCCCGCCTGCGTCGAAGCCTGTCCCACCCACGCGCTGCGCTGCATAGACCCCGCCAGATTACGCGCGGAACGGCTGCGTAATCTGGCCTGAGGTTTTATTAACCGGCCTCGCGCCAGGCGTTCTCAATCTCTTCGGCGAGAATTTTCACACCCGCTTCGATTTTTTCCGGGTCCGGGACGTAGTTCATGCGCATGCACTGGTGCGTGTGCGGCCACGGCTTATCCAGCCCCGGGAAGAAGTAATCCCCTGGCACCATCAGTACGCCACGTTTTTTCAGACGCTGATAAAGCAGCTCTGTCGTAATGGGCAGATCCTTAAACCACAGCCACAGGAAAATTGCCCCTTCCGGTTTATGGATCAGGCAGCGTTCTTCCGGTAAGTAGCGGCGAAGGATGGCTATAGTTTCCTGAACGCGCTGAGAGTAAAACGGCTTAATCACCTCATTCGACAGGCGCAGCAGGTCGTTACGCCTGATCATCTCACACATCATCGCCGGGCCGATGCCGCCAGGCGAAAGGCTGATAATGCCGTTCATGTTGGTAATGGCGGTGATGATTTTCTCGTTAGCAATGATAATGCCGCAACGGCTGCCCGGCAGGCCCAGCTTGGAGAGGCTCATGCAGAGGATGATATTCGGGTTCCATAGCGGACGCGCTTCGCTGAAGATGATCCCCGGGAACGGTACGCCATAGGCGTTATCGATCACCAGCGGGATGCCGTGCTGATTCGCCAGCGCATCCAGCTTCATCAGCTCGTCGTCGGTGATCACGTTGCCCGTCGGGTTGGTGGGACGTGATACGCAGATCATGCCCGTCTCTTCACCGATATGCAGATGTTCAAAATCGACGTGATATTTGAACTGGCCCTCTGGCAGCAACTCGATATTCGGACGTGCGGAAACAAACAGGTCTTCTTCGAGGCCGGCATCGGCATAGCCAATATACTCCGGTGCCAGCGGGAACAGCACTTTTTTCGTGGTGCCGTCGGCGCGGCGTCCGGCGAACAGATTGAATAAGTAGAAAAACGCGCTCTGACTGCCGTTTGTCAGTGCAATATTCTGTGGTTCGATATCCCAACCCAGCGCTTCCCGCAGCATTGCCGCCAGAAGCGTCAGTAGTTCTGTTTTACCCTGAGGGCCGTCGTAATTACATAGCGCATCGGTTGCTTTACCGTTTTCCAGCATCTCTGCCAGCAGCGTCTGGAAGTAGGTGTTCATCTCCGGAATTTGAGCCGGGTTTCCGCCGCCAAGCATGATAGCGCCTGGGGTGCGCAGCCCGTCGTTGAGGTCCTCCATCAGGCGGGTAATGCCTGAATGGCGGGTAAATTTGTCGCCGAAAAGTGAAAACGTCATAGCAGGTGATCTGTCGGGCTTAATATGAAAGGCAGTAACCATAACGCCAGCACCGTGTTGGTGCAAATCGGCGGATGTGGTCGGATTTGTTGTTTTATGTGGCGGGTTTGTATTTGTGTGGTGAATTGTTCTGGTGAATGCCCCTCACCCCAGGCCTCTCCCCTTTGGGGAGAGGGTTAGGGTGAGGGGGTCTATTGATTACCCGCCCACACCACCATCACCTTATCGCCCTTGTGCTCGCGCACAAAGCCGTAGCCTTCTTTCATCGACAGCGTTGTTTGCTTGCCTTCACCCACCGCCGGATGACGGGCGCGGAACTGCCCCAGAAGCTGCCAGTGGGCGACAGTTAACGCCTGTTTACCCGTGACGTCCTGCCAGTTCATATCCGAACGGGTTCCCTGTAGCGGATCGGAGCCCGTCGGGCCGAAAGGACGCTCTGATTCATCGCCGTAATAGATCTGCACGCTTCCCGGTGCCAGCAGCAGTAACTCAGCGGCGCGCTGGCCTCCTTCACGGAACAGACGCGTATCATGGGAGGAGAGATAGCTCAGCACATTAAAACTTTGCAGCTTTTCTGCCATTTGCTGCCAGGTCAAATCCATATCGGCCAGGCAGTCCACCGCTTTTGCCGCCTGCTCCTGATAGTCAAAATTGATCATCGCATCGAAGCCGTGGCGGTAATAATCGCTCTGCATCACGCCGTGGCCCCAGGATTCACCGGTCATCCAGAATGGCGCATCGTCGAGTTTTTTGTCCGGGTTGGCGGCTTTCCACGCGGCCAGCGCCTGGCTGGCCTGGTTTTTCAGTTGCAGCCAGGCTTCAGGCTCAACGTGCTTAGCGGTATCGACCCGGAAACCGTCGATGCCGTAGTCACGTACCCACTGGCTAAGCCAGTGAGTCAGGTAATCTCGCGGCGTGAAATTCGTCATCACTTTCGCGTTGGTGTCGGGCTTGTGTTGATAAAAGTTCGGCAAACCTGACGGGATCTTAGATTCCGTTTTCAGATCAGGCAGGAAGGCCAGCGACATGGTCAGATCGTCAAAGCCCGGGTTGTCGTAATCACCGATATCGGTACGGATCCATTTTTTACCCCACCATTTTTCCCATGCGGCTTTGTCACTGAAGTTGATGTAATCGTTGAAGCTGTGCCAGCTTTGACCCGCGCCTGGCTTCCAGTCAGTCCAGCGCTCGCCGAGGGTTTTTTTCAGCTCATCGCCCTGCAAATAGAGCGCGCCAAACTGATACTCCTGCATATCTGCAAGCGTCGCATAACCCGCGTGGTTCATGACAATGTCAAACAGGACGCGGATACCGCGCCTGTGCGCGTCGTCGACAAGCTGGCGTAAATCATCTTCGTTGCCCATGTTGGCGTCGAGTTTCGTCCAGTCCTGAGTGTAATAGCCGTGATAGGCGTAGTGGGGGAAATCCCCCTTGGTGCCGCCGCCCACCCAGCCGTGGATCTGTTCCAGCGGCGAGCTTATCCAGAGCGCATTCACGCCCAGCTGCTGAAGGTAATCCAGTTTGCTGGTAAGCCCTTTCAGATCGCCGCCGTGGAAAGTACCAATCTCCTGCATACCGTCTTTATGACGGCCATAGCTGTTGTCGTTGGTGGGGTCGCCATTCACGAAGCGATCGGTCAGCACGAAATAGACGGTGGCGTTTTGCCAGCTGAACGGCGCGGGTTTGTCCGTCTCGGCGCGCTCAAGCAGCAGCAGGCCATTGCTGTTGGCGGCTGGCTGAAGAGTCACTTTGCCATTTTGAACGGTCGCGGTCTGTTTACTGTAAAAATCACGCACCACCGTGCCTTCCGGGAAGGTGTTAACGACGTCGATCGTCAGCGGTTTGCCGTCCCACTTCGGGCACTGGCGGGTGACGTTTGCGACAGGCTGTGGCGCCGCACTTTGCACCGTCAACATCAGCGTCGGCGTTCCCGAGCGCGTATCAATACGCATCTGATAAACGCCGTCACGGAATAACCGCCACTGCGGTGGGGTGCCTTCGCACGGTTTGAGCGACAGCATCTCGTTGAGCTTAATGGCACCTGTCGGCTGCCAGCACGCGTTGTCAAGACTCAACGTCAGCGGGCGGGTACCCTTCGCAAGCGTTGCCTGGCTGGTAAAGACGCCGGTACCTTCAGCGCTAAACGCGTTAAATCCCGGCGATGACCAGTCGGCATGCGCGAATGCGGGTAACATCAGAACAGCTAATGCAGTGCGTTTCATTCCATTTTCCTGTCGCGGCATTTTTGACCAGTGTGCCATTCGGCTCAGGGGAAAAACTCCTCCTCTACGGCTTTCTGCAAGGAGGACGCGAAGGGATGAGTGATCCCGCGCAAAATTAGGCAGTTATCTGCGATATCGCGCACATTTTTCCAGCGTTGATGCTTTAATGAGCATGTTCCGGATGACTTAGTTTCGGAATTGGACTATTTATAGACGTGCTCTTGAAGACTATTTTTGGTACGATTTGAGATTCCGCTCTCAAATTTTTGAAGAAAATAAGGTGTTGGAATGTTTATATCCGACCAGGAGACCTAATGATATCGACTCCCATTCGACGATATGGGGCCGCGATACTCATGTTACTCACCATGGCATTTTCAGGTGAGGTGCTTGCAAAGACGCACACGGATACAACGAGTAAGAAAGCCCACGTAATAAAGACGACAAGCAGTAAGGTTAGCAGTAAACAAGAGTATTCTCGCAATAGTGCAAAGAGTAGTTCACTTCCTGATTTGCGAAAATACCCTTCCGGGACACCAAGGAAAAAAGCGTTTCTCCGGACGGTAATGCCTTACATTAAAAGCCAAAATGCCGCGATTACTGCGGATCGTAACTGGCTGATCTCCAAACAGTACGACAGCCGCTGGTCGCCGTCTGAGCGCACTCGCCTGAAAGATATCGCCAAACGCTATAAAGTGAAGTGGAGCGGGAACACGCGTCGCGTGCCTTGGAACTCACTGTTAGAACGTGTGGACATCATTCCAGGCAGTATGGTCGCGACAATGGCCGCCGCCGAAAGCGGTTGGGGCACCTCGAAGCTGGCGCGCAACAACAACAATCTGTTTGGCATGAAATGCGTAAAAGGTCGTTGTACTAACGCGCCCGGCAAGGTGAAGGGCTATTCACAGTTTGAATCGGTGAAAGATTCCGTGAATGCCTACGTGGTGAACCTGAACACCCACCCGGCCTATTCCTCGTTCCGTAAGTCACGCGCTCAGCTGCGTAAGGCGGATCAGGAAGTGACGGCCACGGCGATGATCCATAAGCTGAAAGGTTATTCCACTCAGGGACAGCGTTATAACAATTACCTGTTCTCCATGTACCAGGATAACCAGCGTCTGATTGCCGCACATATGTAATGAAAAACGCCTTCCACTGGAAGGCGTTCTTTTTTCTAGAGCAGGACTTCACTGTACCGTTCCCGGTACTCCTTCGGCGTGGTGTCATACTCTTTCCTGAACACCGAATAGAAATACTGAAGCGACGGATAGCCACACATCTGTGAAATCTCGTTGATCGACAGCGAGGTGGAGATCAGCAGACTGCGCGCTTTCTCCAGCTTTTCCGCATGGATCACGGCGTGGATCGTCTCACCCACTTCCTCTTTAAACCGCTTCTCCAGATTCGAACGTGATATGCCGACCGAATCGAGCACCTGATCGACCTTAATCCCTTTGCAGGCATGATTGCGAATGTAGTGCATCGCCTGAATCACGGCCGGATCGTTTAATGAGCGGTAGTCAGTTGAGCGACGTTCGACCACGCGAACGGGAGGAACCAGCAGACGCTGGAGCGGCAGGGATTCGTTGTCTAACAGTCTGTGCAGCAGCTTTGCGGCCTGATAGCCCATCTGACGGGTACCCTGAGCCACGGATGAGAGCGCCACGCGCGACAGATAGCGCGTAAGCTCTTCGTTATCAATACCAATCACGCACAGCTTTTCAGGCACCGGAATATGCAAATGTTCGCACACCTGTAATACGTGGCGGGCGCGGGCGTCCGTCACGGCGATAATCCCTGTCTGGGGCGGCAGCGTTTGCAGCCAGTCAGCCAGACGATTTTGTGCGTGCTGCCAGTTTTCTGGCGCGGTTTCCAGCCCCTGATAAACGACGCCGCGATACTTCTCCTGGGCAACCAGCTGGCAGAAGGCATACTCACGCTCCATCGCCCAGCGCTTTCCGCTCGTGGCGGGCAATCCGTAAAACGCAAAACGATGGACGCCTTTCTCCTTTAAATGGAGGAAGGCGGTCTCGACCAGAGCATGGTTATCCGTGGCGATGTAGTGAACGGGAGGATAATGTTCCGGTGTATGATAAGAGCCGCCAACGCCCACGATAGGCACGTCAACGCCACTCAGCAACTGTTCAATCACGGGGTCGTCAAAGTCAGCGATGACCCCGTCGCCCAGCCAGTCTTTGATGTTCTCCAGACGGGTACGGAAATCTTCTTCGATGAAAATATCCCATTCGGATTGCGACGCCTGCAAATATTCGCCAACCCCTTCAACCACCTGCCGGTCATAGGCTTTGTTGGCATTGAATAACAACGTAATGCGGTGACGCTTTTCAAACATGGCTTATTTCCCAAATTAGTCACGATACTGTTATCAGGCGCGCCGCTTGGTGGCAGAGTCCATCCAGACTGCCAGCAAAAGAATGGCACCCTTGACGATATACTGCCAAAACGTCGGCACGTCCATCATACTCATCCCGTTATCCAGCGAAGCCATAATAAATGCGCCCATCACCGCCCCCGCCACGCTGCCAATGCCCCCGGCGAGGCTGGTCCCGCCAATCACGCAGGCGGCGATGGCGTCCAGCTCGGCAATATTACCGGCAGAGGGGGAGCCCGCCCCCAAACGTGAGCTGAGGATCAGCCCCGCGATGGCCACCATCAGGCCGTTGATGGCAAAGACGGCGAGTTTGGTGCGTTCTACGTTAATGCCGGACAAACGCGCGGCTTCGAGATTGCCACCGATGGCATAAATACGGCGACCGAATGCGGTACGCGTGGCCATAAACATCCCACCTAACAGCAACAGCGCCAGCAGCAGAACGGGCGTTGGGACGCCGCGATAATCGTTTAACAGCCAGATGGCGCCCAGTACAATCACCGCAGTAAGCGCCTGACGGCCGACAACCGAGGTTGAAGCAGGCGAGGCCAGCCCCAGCGCCTGGCGACGCATGCGTCCTCGCCATTGCCACGCGACAAACGCCATCAGCCCAACCACGCCGATCGTAAAACCGACGCCATCAGAGAGGTAGCTTTGGCCAATCTGGGACATCGAGGCGCTGGTCGGGGAGACGGTAGTGCCGTTGGTGATCCCAATCAGAATGCCGCGGAAGGCCAGCATCCCCGCTAAGGTGACGATAAACGACGGGACCTTACGGTAGGCCACCCACCAGCCATTCCACGCCCCCAGCAGCAGACCCAGTACCAGCGTGACCGCAATCGTCAGCGGCAGCGGCCAGCCGAGCCAGACGTCAAAAATTGCCGCCACGCCGCCGAGCAGACCCATCATCGACCCTACTGACAGGTCAATTTCCGCTGAGATAATCACAAAGACCATCCCCACCGCCAGGATCCCGGTGATGGCGGTCTGACGCAGCAGGTTAGAAACGTTACGTGCGCTCAAATAGGAGCCATCGGTCATCCAGGTAAAGAACAACATGATCACGATAATGGCGGCAATCATTACAAAAACTTGCAGATTCAGCGATTTAAGTCCTGCGAACGCACCGGGCGTCGGAACAGCGACTTTGATATCAGACGGGTTGCTTTTCGACATGGCGTTCGCTCCTTAAGGCAGCTTCCATCACCTGCTCTTGCGTCAGGTTCTGGTTGTTCAGGTTGGCTTTGAGTTTCCCTTCATGCATGACCAGCACGCGGTCGCTCAGCCCCAGCACTTCAGGCAATTCGGACGAGATAACAATGACGGCAATCCCTTGCTGCACAAGCTGGTTGATCAGCTTGTAGATTTCATACTTCGCGCCGATATCGATCCCGCGCGTGGGTTCGTCCAGAATTAAAATGCGCGGATTAAGCAACAGGCAGCGCGCCAGAATCGCTTTCTGCTGGTTGCCGCCGCTCAGGCGACCTATCGCCAGTTCCGGCGAGGAGGTTTTCACCTTGAGCCTGGCAAGTGACTGAAGAATACACTGCTGTTCTGCGGCATCATCCAGGCTGCTCAGCGCGCCGGAAAACTGGCTGAGCGCCGCCAGCGTGATATTTTTTCCCACCGCCATGACCGGCACGATGCCGTCTTTTTTGCGGTCTTCGGGCACCATAGCAATGCCTTTGGCAATGGCCTGCTGGCAGTTGTCGATTTTTACCGGCTGACCGTCGATATAAATTTTGCCTTCCCAGCGCCCCGGCCAGACGCCAAACAGACACTGCACGGCCTCGGTTCTTCCGGCACCCACTAAACCCGCAATACCGAGAATTTCGCCGCGGTGCAGCGAGAAGGAGAGGTTATCCACGCGCTTGATGTGGCGGTTAACGGGATGCCACGCCGTCAGGTTTTCCACGCGCAGGAGTTCTTCGCCTATGGTGTGTGGTTCGTTGGGATACAGTGCGGTGAGTTCGCGACCCACCATCATGGTGATGATGTCATCTTCGCTCATGCCTTCTGCTTCACGCGTGCCAATGTGCTGCCCGTCGCGGATGACGCAGATGGTGTCGGAAATAGCTTTCACCTCATTGAGCTTGTGCGAAATATAGATGCAGGCGATACCGTGGTTTTGCAGGTCGCGGATGATATTGAGCAGAACGGCGGTTTCCTGTTCGGTGAGTGAGGCGGTTGGCTCGTCGAGGATCAGCAGGCGTACCTGCTTGTTCAGCGCCTTGGCGATCTCCACCAGCTGCTGCTGGCCCAAACCTAAGTCGCCCACGCGCGTATCCGGTGAGATAGCCAGGCTCACCTGGGCCAGCAGTTTTTCGCAGCGCAGCGTCATGGTGTCGTAATCCAGTACGCCGTGGCGTGAGAGTTCGGCGCCGAGAAAAATATTTTCCAGCACGGTAAGGTGCTTCACCAGCGCCAGCTCCTGGTGAATAATAGCGATGCCTTTACGTTCGGTATCGCGAATGTGCGTGGCCTGGAGCACCTCGCCGGCAAAGACGATTTCGCCCTCGTAGCTGCCGTGCGGATAGATCCCGCACAACACTTTCATCAGCGTGGATTTTCCCGAGCCATTTTCGCCGCACAGCGACATCACTTCGCCGGGATTCAGCCGCAGGCTTACGTTATCGACTGCTTTCACCGCCCCGAAGGCTTTGGTGATGCTTTTCATTTCAAGTAAATAAGACATAACTGCTCCGCATGGCCCGACAGATGTACAGGGCAGGTCGATGCGCCCCTGCCGGGCAGGGGCTGCGCTGGATTACAGTTCACTCTTCTTATGGAAACCGTCTTTCACCACGGTGGCGTCAATATTCTCTTTGTTGACTTCGATAGGGGTAAGCAGGCGAGCAGGTACGTCTTTCAGGCCGTTATTTAACGTCGCGTCTGCTTTAGGTTGCTGGCCATTGCCCAGCTCAACGGCAATTTCGGCGGCCGTATTGGCAAGCTCGGTAATGGGCTTATACACCGTCATGGTCTGGGTACCCGCGATGATGCGTTTTACACCCGCAAGGTCGGCGTCCTGTCCGGAAATAGCGACTTTCCCGGCCAGACCCTGCGCGCTCAGCGCCTGAATGGCGCCACCCGCAGTGGCATCGTTAGAGGCCACCACCGCATCGATTTTGTTGTTATTTGCAGTCAACGCGTTTTCCATAATTTTCAGCGCGTTTTCCGGTAACCAGCCGTCAGCCCACTGGTCGCCGACGACTTTAATTTTGCCCTCGTCGATATACGGCTTCAGCACTTTCATTTGTCCCTGGCGGAACAGTTTGGCGTTGTTATCCACGGGCGAGCCGCCCATCAGGAAATAATTCCCCTGAGGCACTTTTGCGACCAGGCTTTTAGCCTGTAATTCGCCCACCTTTTCATTGTCGAACGAAATATAATAATCAATGTCGGCATTATTAATCATGCGGTCATAAGCCAGGACTTTTATGCCTTCCTGTTTCGCTTCTTTCACCACGTTGCTTAATACCTGGCCGTTATACGGGATAATGACCAGCACATCGACGCCACGGTTGATCATATTCTCGATTTGCGACATTTGCGTCTCTTCGTTGCCGTTAGCGGACTGAACGAACACCTCCGCGCCGAGAGATTCCGCTTTTTTAACAAAGATATCGCGATCTTTTTGCCAGCGCTCCAGGCGTAAGTCATCAATCGCCATGCCGATTTTGACCTCTTTGGCGTGGCCGGCAAAGCTTGCAAGCAGGAGAGTAGTGCAGAGCGTTAGGGTCAGGTTCTTTATCTTCATAATTATTAGGCCTTTTTGTAGGGGTATGTGTAGCTGAGATAAAAGAAACATTCACTGCTGAGACGCAGCAAATTTTTAACGTGGAAAGGCCTGCTGGCAATTACAGATTTTTATCTTCTCATTACGATATTTGGTTTATTTCTGAATTTATGACCGCGATCGGATTTTAAAAAGCGTAACCTATTAATTACATTTGATTCTGGAATGCGCGCCGAAAAATAGTTTGTCTGCACATTATTTTGCGAGCCAGCGCACAATTGCGCATTCTCTCAATAGCAGTGTGAAATAACGTAATTGAGCAACCTCCAATGTCTATTCACTATTACTCCAGAAGCAAGACCACGCCGCATACCCTGATTATGGAGCTCAATATGCAAGCTTATTTCGACCAACTCGATCGCGTTCGTTTCGAAGGCACGAAAACGACCAATCCTTTAGCATTTCGTCACTACAACCCGGATGAGCTGGTGCTGGGTAAGCGCATGGAAGATCACTTGCGCTTTGCCGCCTGCTACTGGCACACCTTCTGCTGGAACGGTGCCGATATGTTCGGCGTGGGCTCTTTTGACCGTCCATGGCAACAGCCGGGCGAGGCCATTGAGCTGGCGAAGCGTAAAGCCGACGTCGCGTTCGAGTTCTTCCATAAGCTGAACGTGCCGTACTACTGTTTCCACGATGTGGATGTGTCGCCGGAAGGGGCATCGCTGAAAGAGTATCTGAACAACTTCGCGCAGATGGTCGACGTACTGGCTGAAAAACAGCAGCAAAGTGGCGTCAAGCTGCTCTGGGGTACGGCTAACTGCTTTACCAACCCTCGCTATGGCGCGGGCGCGGCAACCAACCCGGATCCGGAAGTCTTCAGCTGGGCGGCAACCCAGGTCGTGACTGCGATGAACGCCACGCATCAGCTGGGCGGTGAGAACTATGTACTCTGGGGCGGTCGTGAAGGATATGAAACGCTGCTGAATACCGACCTGCGTCAGGAGCGTGAGCAGATTGGTCGCTTTATGCAGATGGTGGTGGACCACAAACACAAAATCGGTTTCCGCGGCACGCTGCTGATTGAGCCAAAACCACAGGAGCCAACCAAGCATCAGTATGATTATGATGTCGCCACCGTGTATGGCTTCCTGAAGCAGTTTGGTCTGGAAAAAGAGATCAAAGTGAATATTGAGGCTAACCACGCTACCCTGGCGGGCCACTCGTTCCATCACGAAATTGCCTCTGCGATTGCGCTGGGCATCTTCGGCTCTGTCGATGCTAACCGTGGCGATCCACAGCTGGGCTGGGATACCGACCAGTTCCCGAACAGCGTGGAAGAGAATGCGCTGGTGATGTACGAGATCATCAAAGCGGGCGGTTTCACCACCGGCGGCCTGAACTTCGACGCCAAAGTGCGTCGCCAGAGCACCGACAAATACGATCTGTTCTACGGGCATATTGGCGCGATGGACACCATGGCGCTGGCGCTGAAAGTGGCAGCCCGTATGATTGAAGACGGTGAGCTGGATAAGCGCGTGGCGAAGCGCTACAGCGGCTGGAACAGTGAGCTGGGCCAGCAAATTTTGAAAGGTCAGTTATCGCTTGCGGAGATCGCGAAGTACGCTGAACAGCATCAGCTTGCGCCGCAGCATCAGAGCGGCCATCAGGAGCTGCTGGAAAACCTGGTCAATCACTACCTGTTCGATAAATAACAGCATTCATGCCCGGTAAGCGCTGCGCCACCGGGCATTTCTGTCAAAGGAGTCACCACATGTATATCGGGATCGATCTTGGCACGTCGGGGGTGAAAGCCATCCTGTTAAGCGAGCAGGGCGATGTGTTAGCCACGCAGACTGAAAAGTTGCAGGTTTCACGCCCGCATCCGCTTTGGTCGGAACAAGATCCGGAGCAGTGGTGGCAGGCGACGGACCGCGCGATGACAGCCTTAGGCGAGCAGCACAGCCTGCGCGACGTTAAAGCGCTGGGCATCGCCGGACAAATGCATGGCGCAACGTTGCTGGATAGCCAGCATCGCGTTCTGCGCCCGGCTATTCTCTGGAACGATGGCCGCTGTGCGGAAGAGTGCGCGATCCTTGAGGAACGTGTGCCTGCGTCCCGCGAGATTACGGGCAACCTGATGATGCCCGGTTTTACCGCGCCAAAACTCCTGTGGGTGCAGCGCCATGAGCCTGATATTTTTCGCCAGGTGGCGAAGGTTCTGTTGCCGAAAGACTACCTGCGTTTTCGCATGACGGGGGATTTTGCCAGCGACATGTCTGACGCCGCGGGCACGATGTGGCTCGACGTGGCGAAACGGGACTGGAGCGAGGCGATGCTGGATGCCTGCCAGCTGACGCGCGATCATATGCCTGCGCTGTTTGAAGGCAGCGAAATCACGGGCGCTTTGCAGCCTTCTGTTGCTGAACGCTGGAATATGCCAGCCGTACCTGTCGTCGCTGGCGGCGGCGATAATGCGGCGGGGGCGGTCGGCGTGGGGATGGTCGAGGCAGGACAGGCCATGCTCTCGCTCGGCACTTCCGGTGTCTATTTTGCCGTCAGTGACGGGTATCGTAGCAATCCTGGAAGCGCCGTACACAGCTTCTGCCACGCGTTGCCGGGTAAATGGCATTTAATGTCGGTGATGCTGAGCGCGGCTTCCTGCCTCGACTGGGCGGCAAAACTAACCGGAATGGCGGACGTCCCGGCGCTTATCGCAGCGGCACAGCAGGCGGATGATAATGCCGGTGCGGTCTGGTTTTTACCGTACCTTTCCGGCGAGCGGACGCCTCATAACAACCCGGAAGCGAAAGGGGTGTTCTTCGGTCTTACCCATCAGCACGGCCCGGCAGAGCTGGCGCGCGCGGTGCTTGAAGGCGTTGGCTATGCTCTGGCGGACGGAATGGATGTCGTGCATGACTGTGGACTGACGCCATCCAGCATTACGTTAATTGGCGGCGGTGCGCGAAGCAGCTACTGGCGGCAAATGCTTTCCGATATCAGCGGGTTGCAGCTGGACTATCGTACGGGAGGCGATGTCGGCCCGGCGCTCGGTGCGGCACGGCTGGCGCAAATTGCGCTGAACCGGGATAAACCACTGCCCCAGCTTTTGCCCCAGCTGCCGCTTGAACAGCAGCATCGTCCTGATGCGAAAAATCATGCTCGCTACGCTGAAAGACGAGACGTTTTCCGCAAAATCTATCAGCAGCTTTTACCGCTAATGTCATAAACAGGAGCCGGGTGGCGCTAACGCTTACCCGGCCTGCCAGCCTTCAACCGGGTTAGCTCACAAACCGGCGCGTATCGATTCTTTGCAGCAACATTGACAGCAGCAGGCTGACAACCAGCGTAACGGTAAATATCCAGACAATATCCAGCACCGGCCAGCTTTTAAGCTCAACGCCTCGGGTGCGCAGGGCGTGGATCACCAGCGCGTGAAAACCGTAAATGCCCAGCGAGTGGCGAGAGATAAACCCCAGCACCGGAAGCGGGCGGGCATTCAGGGTGTTTTTAACCAGCGTCAGCAGAGAGATTGCGCAGATAAAGACCATCGGGCCGCAGTACAGATACCAGGTATCGGCAAAGTTGCCGCGCCATTGCAGCTCATGCAGCGTCCCGCGAGAGATAATAAACACACCGACGAGAAACGCGGCCGCGCATAGCCAGTTTATTCCTCGCTTTTGCGTCTCCATCATGCCAATGGCGCGCCCCAGCATGCCGTACAGCACGTAATAAAACGTATCCCCGGTGATATAGAGGTTAACGGGCAGCCATTCAAAGCCATCAATTTTCTGTGAGACGGTATTCGGGTTGGCCATGATCCCGATGACCACCATCAGCGCCAGCAGCATTTTACCGTTGACGTTTTTTACCTGAATTAACGGTGAAACAAGATAAATAACGATTATCGCGAAGAAAAACCATAGATGATAGAACACCGGTTTTTGCAACAAGTTGAGCAGGGAACGTTCAGCGTTAATTGAAGTGAACAGGACGATATAGAGCAGCGAAATCGCGCTGTAAAACAGCAGACAGGAGACAATACGGATGAAATGTCTCGGCTGTGCACTACGCTCGCCAAAAAAGAGAAAACCGGAAATCATAAAGAACAGCGGGACGCTCACGCGGGAGGCCGAGTTCAGAACATTGGCGACATCCCAGTTAACAGGGCTGATACTGTGCGCGTTCGTGACATACCAGGTCGTTGTGTGGATCATCACCACCATCAGACAGGCTATTCCCCGCAGGTTATCAATCCAGTTAATTTTTGACTGCATCAGTTCCTCTGTATTCCTGATAAAGAAAGTGTGACTGCGATTGCGTAAAACTTTTCCCTTGGAAAATTCTGAGTTTAGCCAGGCTAACTTGTAGGGAGCTGGCGAGATTCGCAGAATGACGGACTTTAATCTATAAACGTGTTGCTACTAAAAATAACAGCCACTGACCAGGGCGGTAATAAAAATGATGATGAAGCGTGGGGTGTCACTCTTTCTGCTGCTCTTATTAACAGGATGCAGTGCTTCTGAGGAGATACCTGTCCAAAAAGCGCAGCAGGGGAAAATGAGCCCGGAGCGTTCCCTGAATATGGAACAGCTGTGCAGGGATCAGGCGGCTCACCGCTATAATTCTGAAGCACAGAAAATTCATATAAACGGCTTCGAGCGCTTTCAGGGCAGCTATGAACTGAAAGGCTATACGGCGCGTAAAGAGGGCTTTGTCTGCTCTTTTGATGCAGACGGCCAGTTTTTACATCTCTCAATGCGCTAAATTGCTCGGATAAGCAGCAACCAGAGCCTTCGCAGGTTCTGGCTGTAGGGCTTATTCCCCAATTTTCCCTAAACAACCCCGTTTCGTACTGTATATCTTGCAGCCAGCGGGTATACTGATCCCTTCCATTTAAAACCACACGTATCCAGCACGAAATACTATGCAAAAGTTTGATACCAAGACCTTCCAGGGCCTGATCCTGACCTTACAGGATTACTGGGCTCGTCAGGGCTGCACCATTGTTCAACCTTTGGACATGGAAGTTGGCGCAGGCACCTCACACCCGATGACTAGCCTGCGCGCGTTAGGGCCAGAGCCAATGGCGACCGCCTATGTGCAGCCATCCCGTCGTCCGACCGATGGCCGTTATGGCGAAAACCCGAACCGTTTGCAGCACTACTATCAGTTCCAGGTGGTGATTAAGCCATCACCCGACAACATTCAGGAACTGTACCTCGGGTCACTGAAAGAGCTGGGTATGGATCCAACCATTCACGACATTCGTTTCGTGGAAGATAACTGGGAAAACCCAACGCTGGGTGCCTGGGGTCTGGGTTGGGAAGTGTGGCTGAACGGCATGGAAGTGACCCAGTTCACATACTTCCAGCAGGTTGGTGGTCTGGAATGTAAACCGATTACCGGCGAAATCACCTATGGTCTGGAACGTCTGGCCATGTACATTCAGGGCGTAGACAGCGTTTACGACCTGGTCTGGAGCGACGGCCCGCTGGGTAAAACCACCTACGGCGACGTGTTCCATCAGAACGAAGTGGAGCAATCCACCTATAACTTCGAATACGCGGACGTGGACTTCCTGTTCACCTGCTTCGAGCAGTACGAGAAAGAAGCCCAGCAGCTGCTGGCGCTGGAGACTCCGCTGCCGCTGCCTGCCTACGAGCGTATTCTGAAGGCTGCCCACAGCTTCAACCTGCTGGATGCCCGCAAAGCGATCTCCGTGACTGAACGTCAGCGCTACATTCTGCGTATTCGTACCCTGACCAAAGCCGTTGCAGAAGCTTACTACGCGTCCCGTGAAGCCCTTGGCTTCCCGATGTGCAACCGAAACAAATAAGAGGCGGCCATGTCTGAGAAAACTTTCCTGGTGGAAATCGGCACTGAAGAGCTGCCACCAAAAGCCCTGCGCAGCCTGGCTGAATCTTTTGCTGCGAACGTCACTGCTGAGCTGGATAACGCTGGCCTGGCGCACGGTAAAATTGAGTGGTTTGCTGCGCCGCGTCGTCTGGCGCTGAAAGTGGCAAACCTGGCGGCGTCCCAGCCGGATCGCGAAGTTGAAAAACGTGGCCCGGCCATTGCTCAGGCGTTCGACGCGGAAGGCAAGCCGAGCAAAGCGGCAGAAGGCTGGGCGCGCGGCTGCGGCATCACCGTTGATCAGGCCGAGCGTCTGACCACCGACAAAGGTGAATGGCTGCTGTATCGTGCCCATGTGAAAGGCGAAAGCGCCGAAGCGCTGCTGCCTGACATGATCGCGACCTCGCTGGCAAAATTGCCAATCCCTAAGCTGATGCGCTGGGGCGCGTCCGACGTTCACTTTGTGCGTCCGGTTCACACCGTGACCCTGCTGCTGGGCGATACCGTTATCCCGGCGACCATTCTGGGCGTGGCGTCCGATCGCGTGATCCGCGGCCATCGCTTTATGGGCGAGCCGGAGTTCACCATCGACAATGCCGACCAGTATCCACAGATCCTGCTGGAACGCGGTAAAGTGATTGCCGACTACGAACAGCGTAAAGCCAAAATTAAAGCGGACGCAGAAGAAGCGGCGCGCAAGATTGGCGGAAACGCTGACCTGAGCGACAGCCTGCTGGAAGAGGTGACCTCGCTGGTCGAATGGCCGGTTGTACTGACCGCGAAATTCGAAGAGAAATTCCTGGCCGTTCCGGCAGAAGCGCTGGTTTACACCATGAAGGGTGACCAGAAGTACTTCCCGGTTTACGCCAACGACGGCAAGCTGCTGCCAAACTTCATCTTCGTGGCGAACATCGAATCGAAAGATCCGAGCCAGATTATCTCCGGTAACGAGAAAGTGGTGCGTCCGCGTCTGGCGGATGCCGAGTTCTTCTTCAACACAGACCGTAAAAAACGTCTGGAAGATAACCTGCCGCGTCTGCAAACTGTACTGTTCCAGCAGCAGCTGGGTACGCTGCGCGACAAAACCGACCGTATCGCGGAGCTGTCCGGCTGGATTGCCCGTGAAATTGGCGCCGACGTTAACCACGCTACCCGTGCGGGCCTGCTCTCCAAGTGCGACCTGATGACCAACATGGTGTTCGAATTTACCGACACCCAGGGCGTGATGGGTATGCACTACGCGCGTCACGATGGCGAAGCGGAAGACGTGGCGGTTGCCCTGAACGAGCAGTATCAGCCGCGCTTTGCGGGTGACGAACTGCCGTCCAACCCGGTGGCCTGCGCCGTAGCGATTGCCGATAAGATGGACACCCTGGCGGGTATCTTCGGTATCGGCCAGCATCCGAAAGGCGACAAAGACCCGTTTGCGCTGCGTCGTGCTGCGCTGGGCGTGCTGCGAATCATCGTTGAGAAGAACCTGAACCTCGATCTGCAAACGCTAACCGAAGAAGCGGTACGTCTGTACGGCGATAAGCTGACCAACGCGAAGGTTGTGGATGATGTTATCGACTTTATGCTCGGTCGTTTCCGCGCGTGGTATCAGGACGAAGGTTACTCCGTTGATACCATTCAGGCGGTGCTGGCGCGTCGTCCGACCCGTCCGGCAGATTTCGATGCGCGTATGAAAGCGGTATCCCACTTCCGTACGCTGGAAGCGGCGTCTGCGCTGGCCGCGGCCAACAAGCGCGTATCCAACATCCTCGCGAAATCCGACGAGACGCTGAACGATCGCGTAAACGCTGCAACCCTGAAAGAGCCGGAAGAGATTTCTCTGGCGATGCAGGTTGTGGTGCTGCGCGACAAGCTGGAGCCGTATTTCGCGGAAGGTCGCTACCAGGAAGCGCTGGTGGAGCTGGCGGAGCTGCGTGACGTCATCGACGCCTTCTTCGAGAAGGTGATGGTGAACGTGGAAGATAAAGAGCTGCGGATTAACCGTCTCTCGATGCTTGAGAAACTGCGTGAGCTGTTCCTGCGCGTGGCGGATATTTCGCTGCTGCAATAACGTAAAAAACCCGCCCCTGACAGGCGGGAAGAACGGCAACTAAACTGTCTCTCTTCGCCAATGGCGCCATAACTGCGTTGGCTGCGCTCGTTCACCCGAATCACTTACTAATGTAAGCTCATCGGGATTCGCTCGCTTGCCGCCTTGTTCTGACGTCATTGGCTTTGAGATACTTTTCCTTATTTACACTCTCTCAATTAATTTACACCCTCTCAAACACTGTCGCGATCCCCTGACCCAACCCGATACACATCGTTGCCAGACCAAACTGGGCATCTTTGCGTTCCATCAGGTTAATCAGCGTGGTACTGATACGCGCCCCGGAACAGCCCAGCGGGTGTCCGAGGGCGATCGCGCCGCCGTTGAGGTTAATCTTCTCGTCGATCTGATCCATCAACCCCAGATCCTTAATGCACGGCAGGATCTGCGCGGCGAACGCTTCGTTCATCTCAAAGAGGTCGATATCACTTGCGCTCAGCCCCGCTTTTTTCAGCGCCAGTTTTGACGCCGGAACCGGGCCGTAGCCCATGATGGATGGATCGCAGCCCACGACCGCCATCGAACGCACGCGGGCGCGTGGCGTCAGGCCTAATTCGCGGGCGCGGCTTTCGCTCATCACCAGCATCGCGGCGGCACCGTCGGACAGGGCAGACGAGGTGCCCGCCGTTACCGTACCGGTGACCGGATCAAACGCCGGACGCAGGGTGGAAAGCGCTTCAACGGTGGTTTCCGGGCGGATGACTTCGTCATAGCTGAACTGCTTCAGTACGCCGTCTGCGTCGTGACCGCCGGTCGGGATGATCTCATTCTTAAAGGCACCAGACTGCGTGGCGGCCCAGGCGCGGGCATGCGAGCGAGCGGCAAAGGCATCCTGCATCTCACGGCTGATGCCGTGCAGACGGGAGAGCATCTCGGCGGTTAGGCCCATCATACCGGCGGCTTTCGCCACGTTGCGGCTCATACCTGGATGGAAATCGACCCCGTGGCTCATCGGCACGTGGCCCATGTGCTCCACGCCGCCCACCAGACAG
>NZ_QFRV01000173.1:0-3274 GCF_004136805.1 Enterobacter cloacae complex sp. GF14B | reverse complement strand
CAGGTCGCCGTCGGTGAAGACGCCCTTCACCTGGCGGTCATTGTCGCATACCGCAACCAGCCCCAGCCCGGTGCGGCTCAGCTCCAGCATGGCGTCCATCACGCTGGTGTCGAGTTTGACCTGAGGAATGGCATCGTCGGTGCGCATCAGGTGGTGAACCTTGTTGAGCAGACGTGCCCCAAGCGCGCCCGCAGGATGGGAGCGGGCGAAATCTTCCTCATTAAAACCGCGCGCCTGCATCACCGCCATTGCCAGCGCGTCGCCCATCATCAGGGTGTTGACGGTGCTGGAGGTCGGTGCCAGGTGCATCGGACAGGCTTCGCGCTCAACGGAAATATCCAGCGTTGCTTTCGCGGCCAGCGCCAGCGGCGATCGGGATTTGCCGGTCATCGCTAACAGGGCCACCGATTTTTCTTGCAGGCGAGGGATGATGAGATCCAGCTCTTTGGCTGAACCGGAGTAGGAGATAAACAGCATCACGTCGCGGCTTTCGATCATCCCCAGATCGCCGTGCAGCGCTTCGGCAGGATGCACAAAGAACGCCGGGGTGCCGGTGCTGGCAAGCGTCGCGGCAATCTTCTTGCCGATATGACCGGATTTACCGATACCCGCCACGATCACTTTACCCTCGCAGTGGATAATGGTGTTGGCTGCACGAACAAAATCCTCACCCAGACGCTCCGGCAGGCGGCTGGCTTCCTGTAGCTCCAGCAGCAGGGTCTGACGGCCTGCGTTTAACAGAAAATCACTCATTTTTCTCTCCGGTTACGATCACGTCGATGCCCTTCGCTTCCAGCGCTTTTTTAAATGCCGGATCGATACCTGCGTCGGTAATCAGCTTATCGACGCTTTCAAGGCTACAGACAATGTTGGGGCTTTTACGGCCAAACTTCGACGAGTCCGCCATCAAAATCACTTCCCGTGCGGCGTTGCACATCGCTTTGCTGACGCTGAACACCTCGTTGAAGGTAGTCACGCCCGCGTTGAGGTCGATGCCGTCGGTGCCCATAAACAGCTTATCGAAGCTGAAGTGGTCGAAGGCATTCTCCGCCAGCTGCCCGTGAAACGACGCCGATTTTTTACGGAAGGTGCCACCGGGCATCAGGATGGTCTGCTCGCTGTCGAACTCTGACAGGGCATTGACGATGTGCAGGCTGTTGGTCATCACGGTGATGTTATTAAAGCGGCTGAGCAGCGGGATCATCTGTAGGACAGTACTGCCTGCGTCGAGGATAATGGAATCGCCGTCATGGATAAATTTGACGGCGGCTTCGGCAATCAGCGCTTTCTGGTGAGTATTGATCAGCGTTTTGTGGTCGATAGGCGGGTCGGCTTCGTCTTTATTGAGCACCACGCCGCCGTAGGTACGAATGACGGCGCCGGAGTTTTCGAGCAACACCAGGTCCTTGCGTATTGTCGTGCCGGTGGTGTCAAAGTAGTGGGCCAGATCCTCTACCGAGCACTTTCCCTGCTTTTGCAGATGCTCAAGTATGGCCGCCTGCCGCTGACGTGGTTTCATAGGCGCTTCGTTCCTTACGTTGCGAAATGATAATTCCGCAAGTTTATAACTTTCACAACGAAATTATCCATGTTTCAGATTAAGCGCTAATGATAGTGCATTCTGACAGAGTGAATCATGGGGGAAGATCACATCAGGTTGTAATTCATGCAGCGAAATGCCGTTGATCGCCTGAATTTTGGTCGGACGGGCAAACACCGTTACGCCGCGCATGATGAGGGAATCGCTCACCCGGTTGTGTTCATCCAGCGCAACGGCAACCACCACGCGCGGCTTAAAGCGCCCCCCGGAACGCCCGACGCCGACGCGTCCCTTCTGACACAACGCATCAAAGGCGCGGTTAAACTGGTAGATCTGCCAGCCGCCAAACGCCATCTGGCAGATCCAGGCGAGGGCGGCGACGGTGATGAGTGCGGTTACCATATCGGCTCCTTGTTATATTCCCTCTCCCGGTGGGAGAGGGGGAGGGTGAGGGCATCACCCTGCTCGATCAGAACATCACCTGCCCACCGGTGACGTTAATCGACTGTCCGGTGCAGTACGAGGCTTTCGGGCTGGCGTAAAACAGCAGCATGTTCAGCACGTCCTGATAGTCGCACCCGCGCTTGAGCGGCACTTTGTCGATGTAGTACTGCTCCACTTCTTCAGCTTTGATGCCAAGTTTGGCGGCGTACTGCGGCAGCAGGGACTGGAACATCGGGGATTTCAGCAGGTTACCCAGCATCAGCGCGTGAACGGTAATGCCGTATTCGGCCAGATCCAGCGCCAGAGACTGCGTCAGCCCGACGCCGCCAAACTTCGCCGCGCTGTAGCCGGAGTTGTGCTTGCTGCCCACTTTCCCCGATTTTGAGTTGATCTGAATGATGCGACCCTGAATACCGTCGCGGATCATCAGACGGGAAAATTCGCGGGCGCAGAGGAAATAGCCCACCAGATTCACCTGCAACGAGCGGTCAAAATCCCCCAGCTCGAAATCGCTGATAAACGCCGCTTTCGCAATCCCCGCGCTGTAGACCAGCAGGTCGATATGCCCAAATATCTCGTCCACGCCGCGGGCCAGCGCCATCACGCTCTGCTCGCTGGTGGCGTCCGCACCAAATCCGTACGCCATCCCTTCGCCAAACTCGGTGTTGATGGCGTCCGCTACGCGGGCGGCTTTCTCACTCTGAATATCCACGACCGCCACGCGGTAGCCCTCTGCGGCAAGCCCATGGCAGAGGAACTCGCCTAAGGTTTGTCCCCCACCAATGACAACGGCAACCTGACTCATGTGTCTCTCCTTTATTACGAAATAAATTTTAACGTGCAGCCTGGGGTCACAGCCTGCGGAACCGGGCCCACTACGTGAACCGTACCGGGATATTCCGCCTGCGGCTGGCCGTCGAAACGCAAGGTGATGTGCCCCAGCTCGCGCAGGTTTTGTTCAGCGACGTCGCCGACGGCGGTCACGGCATAGCGCGCCTCGCCCAGCTGTAGCTGGCTCCCTGCCTTTAGCTCGCCGTTCAGCTCGCCGTGGCAGTGGATAAAGCAAAACTCTTCGATATCTGCCGGGGCGCCTTCGCGGAAGGTGATCAGCATCTGGTCGCTCAGCGCATCCGCCGCGCTCTGGCCGATGCGGGTAATGGTTGTCTGGTAAATCACAGTCATGGCAGGCACCTCTTATTGATAAATAAAGCCGGAAACAAACCAGGCAATCAGCACCGTCGGCGCGCCCGTCAGGAAGCGGCTGACCAGCACGGACGGCACGCCCACGCG
>NZ_QFRV01000172.1:0-3369 GCF_004136805.1 Enterobacter cloacae complex sp. GF14B | reverse complement strand
GGCGTTCTGCGTCATGCCGAACAGGTTGCCGCTGGGGGATTCCATCAGCATCTGCGGGGTCAGCGGCAGCGCGCCCTGCGGCCCCGCCGCGTGGGTGATGACGGCATAAAACGCCTCGTCCTGCGGGGTGAAAATCTTCTCGATGGTCATGGTTATCGTCCGGCTCAGCAGAGCTTGAGCTGTTGTAACAGGGTTTTCAGCTGCGCCTTGCGCGGCTCGTCCAGCGCAGAGGCGGGCGGCAGGACGTGCGTAGAAATCGGACGACCGCAGAGCACGATCGCCTCTTTAATGACGTTCACAAACGGCGTATCCAGCTGATACATCTGCGGGATTTGCAGCAGGGTCTGATGATACTCAACCGCTTTCGCCACGTCGTTATCCCGCCAGGCTTTCAGAAGATTTACCGACACCTGTGGGGCAAAGTTGCCGCTGGCCGAGATCGCCCCGTCGCCGCCGAGCAGCAGGGTATTAAACAGATGATCGTCGTAGCCGCAGAGCACCGTGAAGTGCGGATGGGCGCCTTTGACGGTGTGGATCATGCTGCGCAGATGGGCGACGGAGTCGATGGTGTCTTTGATGCCGACGATGTTGCTGCGCGAGTCGGCCAGGGTTTTCACCAGCGCCGGGGTCAGATCCTGCCCGGTCAGCGCCGGGAAGTTATAGAGCATCACAGGCAGCGTGACGCTGTCCGCCACCTGCTCGAAATAGCGGATCAGATTCGCTTCCGACACTTTCCAGTAATAAGGGTTGATCACCACGATGCCGTCCGCCCCCGCCTGCTGCGCGTGCTGGCTCAGCGCAATGGTTTCCCGGGCGTTGGTGCCGCCG
This sequence comes from Enterobacter cloacae complex sp. GF14B, assembly GCF_004136805.1. Classification (NCBI taxonomy): domain Bacteria; kingdom Pseudomonadati; phylum Pseudomonadota; class Gammaproteobacteria; order Enterobacterales; family Enterobacteriaceae; genus Enterobacter; species Enterobacter cloacae complex sp. GF14B. Next base: position 2,541 of record NZ_QFRV01000172.1, on the reverse strand, counting down.
GTGCCGATCAGGACCGGCACGCGACGATCGACATGATCGATAGCAAATTGGGCAATGGTTTTACGCTCTTCGGCGCCGAGCTGGGAGAACTCGCCGCCGCTGCCCAGGAAAAACAGGCCGTCGACGCCTGCTTTGATCAGATCGTCGATCAGCGCGGCGGTGCCCTGCTTATCGAGCTGGCCATCGGCGGTAAAAATGGTGGAGACAGGGGGAATGATTCCCGTAAACAACGCGGACTGCGGCATGAGATCTCCTTGCTGAATCATTTTGTTCTACATTATAGAACAGTGTTCGTTAAATTAACGATCATACTATGACGCAGGAAAAGCGCAGGTAAATGAGAGATGGAGAGGGAGTGCGGGAAATTTAAGCTGGATCACATTATGCGTGGGTGCGGTCTGGTGCCCTCACCCCGGCCCTCTCCCACGGGGAGAGGGTGTAAAAGTTCCCTCTCCCCGTGGGAGAGGGTTAGGGTGAGGGAAAATTACTCCACCAGCATTTTAACAACCACTTTCCTGACCTTAGCAGGCGCTCCCGCCGCGCACAGCGGCTTATGCACTTCGCCCGGCCAGAACACCACAAAATCCCCTTCGCTCAGCACCACGGTTTTCTCCTGCTCGCCTTCCGGCAGGAACGCGATGTCTTTGTCCGCCAGCCAGTCGGTGTCCGGCGTACCGTGCGGCAGGGTACTGAAGGTCATCCCTTCCTGACCCTTCAGCACAATCTGAATATCCAGATAGCGTGCATGGTATTCAGCACGACGCTCGGCGAACGGCTGGGTCATGTCCTCCGAAACCAGATAAAACAGGCTGTTGCCGTTGATGTCGTGCTTGCCGGTCGGCGTCGCGTCGGTGACGTGGGCCTTAACGTGCTCAATGGCCTGACGCAGCTCTTCTGGCAGCCAGGACTGGAGATGATGAATATTGCCAATAATCATGATACAACCCTCAGATTAAAACATTGTTTCATTTTCATGTTTTATACGAGAAATGCTTCTTCCATACCAGCCCTTTTTTGACAAGATTTGCGTCAGCGCATGTTTATCGGGAAATGTGTTAATCCACTGTTAATTGCACACAGGCATTTATGCAGTGGTTATGCATAACCTCATTTCATGCACTTTGCACATAGGGTCTAACTCACTGAATTTAAAACGTAACTCACAAAACCTGTTGGCATATCACACTTTATCACTTTGGTTATTTCCTTTAAAAATCCATAATTATTTATTGATTTATCTTAAGTGAAAAATAGTTAACTGTCATTATTGCATAGCTATTCCCGAATCAACATTTTATCCATTAAAATCAACCATATAACTAAATATTTCAAAACGTGTAATTCTACAAAATAATAACAAACTCAAATATTGCCACCCGTTCCTGCTTAGCTATTCATCCCGTAATAATATGAAATTAATCATTATCTGATACGAATCATGCAATTGAAAACAAACTCATCAATATCGGTTTTCGCGTGAGCAATGTCACAATAACCATTATTTAAGCGCCTACTATAACTCACGAAATCTATTGAGCTTAGCCGCCATGAAATTAAATACATGACATGGCGCATGCCCTTTTTATTCTGAAAAACAGTTAAAGGAATAATTATGGAAAAGCATTACGTCGGTTCTGAAATTGGTCAATTGCGTAGCGTTATGCTGCACCGCCCAAATTTAAGTCTGAAACGCTTAACGCCATCAAACTGTCAGGAGCTGCTTTTCGATGACGTGCTCTCGGTTGAGCGGGCGGGTGAGGAGCATGACATCTTCGCCAACACGCTGCGCGAGCAGGGGGTGGAAGTCCTGCTGCTGACCGACCTGCTGACACAAACCCTTGATATCGCTGAGGCGAAAGCCTGGCTGCTGGAGACGCAAATCTCTGATTACCGCCTCGGCCCAACCTTTGCTGGCGACGTACGCGGCTGGCTGGCGGATATGCCGCACCGCGAACTGGCGCGCAGGTTAAGCGGCGGATTAACCTACGGTGAAATTCCGGCGGCCATTAAAAATATGGTGGTCGATACCCACACGGCGAATGATTTTATTATGAAGCCGCTGCCGAACCACTTATTTACCCGCGATACCTCCTGCTGGATATATAACGGCGTCTCCATTAATCCGATGGCGAAACCCGCCCGCCAGCGTGAAACGAATAACCTGCGGGCAATATATCGCTGGCATCCCGCATTTGCCGACGGCGAGTTTATTAAGTATTTCGGCGACGAGAATATTAATTACGACCACGCCACTTTAGAAGGCGGCGACGTATTAGTCATTGGTCGCGGGGCGGTATTGATCGGCATGTCCGAACGCACCACCCCGCAGGGCGTGGAGTTCCTCGCTAACAGCCTGTTTAAACACCGCCAGGCCGAGCGCGTGATTGCCGTTGAGCTGCCAAAACACCGCTCCTGCATTTGCCGACGGCGAGTTTATTAAGTATTTCGGCGACGAGAATATTAATTACGACCACGCCACTTTAGAAGGCGGCGACGTATTAGTCATTGGTCGCGGGGCGGTATTGATCGGCATGTCCGAAC
>NZ_QFRV01000171.1:0-3384 GCF_004136805.1 Enterobacter cloacae complex sp. GF14B | reverse complement strand
AAGTGTTGATTAGTATTTAAGCCAGAAAAGAAGAAATCGTGTATGAGTGGGTCACGACAAGGGTCCAATTTACCACAGAAGTCATATGGCAAAAGGTTTAGATTGAGAAGAGAGTTTACTACAAGGGGAAGACAAGAAAAAGAGTCGAGTAGTGATGACCAAAAGAACCTATAAGAGGGCTTGCTACAGGAGAGAAAATTGTTGGAGCGGGGACTGAACTACAAGAACCTGAACACAGGCTGTAGGAGACCTCACCTGTAAACCAAGGAGGCCAACAAACAACTCCTCCCATAGCAGACCCACTTTTGGGACAATTGGTTAATGTACTGCTAACTCAGAAAATATTATGGGTAAGAAGACAATTGCAGTTTGTAACATCAGGAACAGGTACTTTACCTTTCAATTGACTCTCGGTAAGAGTACTTAAAACACTTCCGATACCTCCAATGGCTGCACCAAATCCCAAAGTGGGCGAGGGAAAGTTCAGTGGAAAAAAGTCCCAACATGTTGACAACCACATTGTGAGTGGGATAAAAACACACACAGCGCCTCTATAACGACCCGACACACACTCTTGGGAATATACACACACACACTATGGGGCACCACTCGGCTTACACAATACCCCTGGCCGAGACAGGGAACACACCTATGGAGTGAGAGGAGAGAGACTATCCACTTGCCCACTCCACACAAACACACACACACACACCCAAAAAAATCAGCTCAAAAGAGGAGAATTTCTGATGTTTAGATACAATTGAGCTTGGGCCAACACCAATGGGGCAAACAACTCACACAATATGGGTAAAATAAGCCAGATACAATCACAAACTGGAGCAGAAACTTCGCTCATAGGAGAAACTTACACAGCCAAAACAGCAGAAAAAGAGTGAGGAATTTGGCAAAATGGACAGCGCCATCGCGTCCGGAACGGCCCAAAACCCCAGTCTACAATGTCAAAGTGCTCAAATCCGACCTCGGATGAGCAGTTTACGGCCAAAACAGGCTCCAAAATGAGCAAAAACACACTTGCGGCTGTTCCTCCTCTCTTCTCCACGTTTTTTCTGGTCTTCTCTCTGTTTTTTCAGTTCCCACACTTAGCTTTATTAGTTGGGCACCCTTGGCCTTTTAGATGACCTCAAACGGACCCCGAACAGGCCAAAAACTGACCTCGCAGTGCATAGTTGTCACCTTTTTGCATCATCCGCACACCTGGCACTCAGCTTTTTTCCAATAATGCATCCCGCCACCACGTGAAGTGGCCCCAAAAAGTGGTCCTAATGATGACCTTTCTGCATAACTCTCACAAGAAAACACCCACGTTGTGTCCGTCCTCATCCGCGTGCAAATATTGACCCCGTTCGCCCTCCTGACGCCACTAGATGCCATCTGACGCACCTGCTTACCTCATGTCGTCGGCCCGCGGATAGCTTCCTCGAGAAGTTTTACGCGCTACCAACTCCTCATTATTGTAGAAAAAACACACTAGTACTGGTAATAGTGAAAATCGTTGCACTATGTACACGCTGTCCTACCTGTACACATGTGGGCCCCACGTAACCACCTGGCTCTGGAAAATGGGCAATCCTTTATTTGATGCACCATGCATGTGTATGTACATATGCGCAATCCCTTGCTCCAAAAAACTCCTGACATAATTTGCCCATCCCCTAGCTTGCTAGATCATTCATGATCAGCAGCAGCAAAAAGAGATATGAGACTCGCCGCATCACAAGTCTCCTCATCCTTCACCAAAATTGCTTGATCCACAGACACCTCATCTTGCTCCACCATCATCAATCAAGCATGATACAATTTAAGACGCAATCCATTTACCCTTGACTTATGTAGAATCCCATCCAAGTTAGCCAACTGATATGTACCATTCGGAAAACACTCCACTACCTTGAAAGGGCCTTCCCACTTAACTTGAAACTTCTTTTGGAAGGTGTTGTCCAGCTTACTGTTGTAGCACAGAACCAAGTCATGCTTCTTGATACCCTTACTTTTGACCTTTTCATTTATCTTTGCCAAAGCCCTATCCTGCATCTGCCCATAATGATCCAATGCGCTCATCCTATCCAACTGAACCTCTTGTAACTGCAAGAGCCTCTCTTTGAATGCATCACTAGGCGGCCCAAGCAACTTCTCTAACATCTTGACCGCAGGCAACTCTACCTCCACAGGCAATAGTGCTTCCTTTCCATACACCAAATGAAATGGAGTAAACCCTGTACCTGTCTTCACCGAAGTACGGTAAGCCCATAATGCACTAGGCAATTCCAAATCCCAATTCTTTCCTTGGTGCTCTGTCACTTTAGAAAGAATTTGTACCAACTCACCATTGAATCTTTCATTTAAGCCATTACACTGTGGGTAATAAGGAGTGGTATGCTGGTGCCTAATCTTCATCTTTGTGCATAAGAAGTCTAGCAGTTTAGCTCTAAATCCTGGCCCCTTATCTGAAAGTAGCTCTAATGGCACCCCAAACTTGCAACATATTTCATCATACACAAATTTTGCCACATCCTTTGCAGTGATTTGTTTTACTGCTATAGCCTCTGCCCATCTAGAGAGATAGTCCACTGAAGTCAAAATATAGATTTTGCCCCTGCTTGTGATAGGTAACACGCATATTGCATCAATCCCCCACTTTTCAAACACATCAAATGCCATAATGGTTTTTTGTAGCTCTGGCTTCAACACTCTCTTCCCAAATGCTTAACACCTATTGCAAGACCTACACCAATGGTGAACATCCTTGTGAAAACTAGGCCATACATACTCCTCTTGCAAGATCTTATGCAAGGTGATCTTTAGAGCAAAATGTCCGCCACATGCGCCTTCATGATTCTCTTCCAACACTCTATAAAGCTCCTCCCGCCAAGGTACACGTCTCAACACGAGATCAGCCCCTTTCATGTATAAGACATCACCAATCAATTTGTACCTGTATGCTCTACGCACAAAACCATACTTCTTAGACTTCTGAATGTCCTTTGGAATGATTCCTGTTAGCAAAAACTCCTCTTCTTGAGCCAAACTTTCCCGGCCATGATAAAGAGGTAAATTGGTCCTCAACACAAATAGCTCCCCAATCATGCCTTGAGCTGCTTCATGTGCCTCTCCATTTAGAGCACGTTCAATGTGTCTGATGCTCCACGATTCAAACTTTTTTAAGAGGCCTTTAATTCTGAAACACATTTCCTTCAATGAGGTGTTCTTGCTCTTTCACACACCCAACACTTGCTTCACAACTAACAAGGCATCACCTTTTAGGCTCAACCTTCTAATCCCATGCTTCAAACAAATGTGTAATCCGGCTTCCAACGTAGCATATTCAGCCTCATTGTTACTATGTGCATCCAACTTGAACCCTCT
>NZ_QFRV01000170.1:0-3455 GCF_004136805.1 Enterobacter cloacae complex sp. GF14B | reverse complement strand
CGATGCTGGGAGACCTGGCGATTGTGAAGCGTCGCGTCGGCGGCTACGACGGCCGCGGGCAGTGGCGCCTGCGCGCGAACGACACCGCCGAGCTGCCGGATGACTGCTACGGCGAGTGCATCGTTGAGCAGGGCATTAACTTTAGCGGTGAAGTGTCGCTGGTTGGCGCGCGCGGGCATGACGGGCACACCGTTTTTTACCCGCTAACGCATAACCTGCATCAGGACGGGATTCTGCGCACCAGCGTCGCCTTCCCGCAGGCCAATGCTGACCAGCAGGCGCAGGCGGAAGAAATGCTCTCTGCCATCATGCATGAGCTGGGCTATGTGGGCGTAATGGCGATGGAGTGTTTCGTCACGCCGTCGGGTCTGCTGATCAACGAACTTGCGCCGCGCGTGCACAACAGCGGTCACTGGACGCAAAACGGCGCCTCCATCAGCCAGTTCGAGCTGCACCTGCGCGCCATCACTGACCTGCCGCTGCCGCAGCCGGTGGTGACCAGCCCGTCGGTGATGATCAACCTGATCGGCACCGATCTGAACTACAACTGGCTGAAGCTGCCGCTGGTGCACCTGCACTGGTACGACAAAGAGGTACGTCCGGGGCGTAAGGTCGGCCACCTGAACCTGAACGATACTGACACGGACCGCCTGAGCGCTACGCTGGAAGCGATTGTTCCCCTGCTGCCGCCAGAATACGCGAGCGGCATTGTCTGGGCGCAGTCAAAACTGAAGTAAGTATCCCCCGCCGGGGAGTTGACCTTCCCCTTCCCCGGCGTACAATTCCCGCCCATTGCTGCTCAGTTTTCTTCTGGAATCACCATGAACGATGGAACGGACTATCGCGCGATCCTCGCGTCCGATACCCCTTTAATCGACGTTCGCGCGCCGATCGAATTTGCCCAGGGTGCGATGCCCGCCGCACTCAACCTGCCCTTAATGAACGACGACGAGCGTGCCGCCGTCGGCACCTGCTATAAACGCCAGGGTCCGGACGCCGCGCTGGCGCTCGGCCATAGCCTGGTCAACGGCGAGACGCGAGAGGCGCGCATCAACGCCTGGCGGGAAGCCAGCCTGGCCCATCCTGAGGGCTACCTTTGCTGCGCGCGCGGTGGCCAGCGCTCACACATCTCCCAGGCCTGGCTGAAAGAGGCGGGAATCGATTATCCGCTGATCCGCGGCGGCTATAAGGCCCTGCGTCAGACGGCGATTCAGGTGACCATTGAGCAGTCACAAAAACCGATGGTGCTTATCGGCGGCTGTACCGGAAACGGTAAAACGCTGCTGGTTAAGCAGCATGCGCAGGGCATCGATCTGGAAGGGCTGGCGCACCATCGCGGCTCATCATTTGGTCGCACGCTCACCCCGCAGCTTTCCCAGGCCAGTTTTGAAAATCACCTTGCCGTCGAACTGCTAAAAAAAGACGCCGCGCGCTGGGTGCTGGAAGATGAAGGCCGGATGATTGGCTCTAACCACCTGCCGGAATGCCTGCGCGACCGCATGGTTGACGCCCCTGTCGTTGTCGTCGAAGACCCCTTTGAAGTCCGCCTGGAGCGCCTGCGCGAAGAGTATTTCGACCATATGTGGGCCGATTTTTCTGCTGCCTACGGCGAGAAAGCGGGCTGGAAAGCGTATAGCGAATATCTGCATCACGGCCTGTACGCCATTCGTCGCCGTCTGGGGCTGCAACGCTTCGCGGAATTTACCGCCCTGCTGGATGCCGCGCTTGTCGAGCAACAGCGTACTGGCAGCACTGACGCGCACTTCAGCTGGCTTGTGCCGCTGCTGAAGGATTATTACGACCCGATGTACGGCTATCAGCTGGAGAAAAAGGCGGAGAAGATTGTGTATCGCGGGACGTACGAAGAAATTGCTGAGTGGCTCGATCGCTGAAAAATAAAGCCGGGTGGCGAGGTAAAAGCAAAACGGCAACCTGGGTTGCCGTTTTTAATGTTTTTTCCCTCTCCCCGTGGGAGAGGGTCAGGGTGAGGGCATCAGGCCGCACCCTACATGACAACTTAGAAGTCGTAACGCAGACGCACCAGGTTCATGTCGCCCAGGTTGTCGGTGCTGGAGGTGAACACGTGTTCGTAATCCACGCGGAAACCGTAATCCAGCTGGAAGCTGATACCCACACCGTTGTCGATGCGCTGGTAGTTACGGCCATTCACGTACTCGATACGGTCGCCCATGAAGTACGGCTGGATGGATTTCACCGCATACTGACCAACAGGGAACTTGTAACCCGCAAAGTATTCAATACCCCATGCATCACCGGCGAAGTAGTCGTTAACGGACACTTTTTTGGTGGTCAGGAAGTTTTGATACCAGCCGCCGCCTGCGGAGAAGGTCCAGTTATCCGGCGTCCAGCTCAGGGCGGTACCAAGGATGTTCTGGTCGTAGGATTTGCTGTCGCCGTTGTCCGGGTTACGCATGTCCGCGCGGGTGTAGTTCCACGCTGCGCCCCAGGTCAGATCGGTGGTCAGGTGATAATCGATACCCAGTGAACCGCCGCCTTTACGCTTGTAGCGCAGGCCGTTGCCCGGCAGGTATTCGCTGTCTTCAAACAGGTAAGAGGCGTAGATGTCAGCATCGCCCACGGTTTTCTTGTACTTCAGCATCTGGCGTGAACGGTAAGAGCCGTCGTAGTCGCCATTAATCCCGTTACCTGGCGCCTGACCAATCATGTCGTAGTCCCAGATATCGGTTTTTGCGCCCACCACGTCATAGTACACGCTGTTCTGCTGGCCGAAGGTCAGCGTACCCCAGGTGTCGCTCTTCAGACCGGTGTAGAGCATACGGCGTGAAGTATCGTGCGCGCCGTCGGCGTAGTGGTTATCCCAGTTAAACTGCGCCGGAATGTTCACACCCAGCTCGTAGTAAGTGATCCAGCTGATGTCATCGAACAGGTAGTAGTCTGCCGCGAAACGGAAGCGGGTACCGCCGTCAAAGCCGTTGCGCTTGTAGCCGTTTTTGCCGTCATCGCCGGTCATGTTCTGGAACTGAGGACGAATACTACCGCCAACGGTGAAGTTCAGGCGGCTCAGCGGGTTACCCGCCTGCGGATCCTGTTTCAGAAGAGTGATTTCCGCCTGGGATGCGAAAGAAGCCAATGCCACTGCTGCGCCGATCGTTGTCGCCAGCGCTGTTTTTCTTATAGTCATTCTTTTTCCTTGATAGACACGCTGCTAAATATTTAGCTGGTGAATATTAACCGGAAAAATTCGGGCTGTGTGGGCGGGTTTTTAATGTTTTGTGCTACTAAATGCAGGGGCATTAACGATTTGTGCCGTTAAGCAATGACGCACCAGCAGAAATGCCGGTGCGTCATCATCACGTCAGTAAACTAGCTGACAAACTGGCGGAATAGCGCTTTACCTTTCAACAGCCGGGATCCGAGCCAGCCGCCGCACAGGGACAGCAGCACGGCGCCGCAGACGGGCAGCGTGAGCCACA
>NZ_QFRV01000169.1:0-3550 GCF_004136805.1 Enterobacter cloacae complex sp. GF14B | reverse complement strand
GGCCGCCGATCGTGACGGTGACCTTATCGCCCGCCGCCGCGCCGGTGGCGGAGCCGCTGATAATCTGCGCCTGATTGTGTTCAGCCACGTTAATCACGTCGTCGCCTGCCACGGTGTGGATGGTCACCGCAGGTACGGTGACGTCCACCGTCAGGGCGTGGTCAACCGACGCCGGGTTACCCGCCTTGTCGCTCACGCTCGCGGTTACGGTGACGCTGCCGTCGGTTAATCCTGCAAGGTCAGCTGCCGGCACGTTCAGCGTCCAGCTGCCGTTCGCGCTGACGGTTGTGGTGTAATCTTTGCCGTTCAGCGATACGGTCACCGTCTGGCCTGCTTCGGCGGTGCTGGTGCCGGAGATTGCAAGGTCGGACTGTGCTTCTGAGGCGTTGAGGATATCGTCGGTGGCAATCGTGTTGATGGTCACGGACGGCGCGGTAGCATCCACGCTGTACTCGCGGCCCGCAGACGCGCTGTTGCCGTTCACGTTGGTGACGCTCACCTGCACGCTGGCGTCACCGTCCTTCAGGCCAGCCAGATCCGCAGACGGCACCGTGGCGGTCCATTTACCCTCAGCGTCCACCGTGGCAGTGTAGCTCTTGCCGCCGAAGGTGATGGTGACGGTTTGATTTTCCTCTACATTCGCGGTGGTGCCGGAGAGCACCAGATCCGCACCCCTCTCGGCGGCGTTGATCACGTCATCGGAAGCGATGGCGTCAATGCTGATCGCGACGTTTGCCAGATCCACGGTCACATCATGGTTGATAGTCACCGGATTGCCCGCGCTGCTCTGGCCTTCAACGTTCACGGTGACCGTGCCTGCGGCAAGGGCACTCACGTCCGCAGAAGGGATCGCCGCGCTCCAGGTGCCGTCTGCCAGCACCGTGGCTGCATAGGTTTTACCGTTTACGGTGACGGTCAGCGCTGTGCCCGCCGTCAGGCCGTCGCTTGAACCCGTGATAATCAGATTCTGCCTGTGTTCGATGCTGTTAATCACGTCATCGCCCGCTACGGTGTCCACGCGCAGGCCCGGCAGATTCGCGTCGATAGTGATATCGCGCTCTCCGCTGCCGCTGTTGCCCACGCCGTTCGTGACGCTGGCGGTCACGGTCAGATCGCCATTGCCCAGCGCGGTGAGCACAGATTCCGGTACGCTAACGGACCAGGTCAGATCGCTCTGCACCGTTGCGGTGTAGTTATGGCCGCCGATAGCGACGGTCACGGTGTTGCCCGCTTCGGCATTCACCACTGTGCCGCTAATGGTCTGGCCGGTTGCCAGCTCCGCCGCGTTGATCACGTCGTCGCCCGCCACGGTGTTAATGATGACGCCAGGCAGCACGGATTCCACGTTCACGGTGTGCGAGGTGCTGGTGCTGTTGCCGACGCTGTCCGTTGCGGAGGCCGACACGGTGTAAAGCGCTTCACCCAGTTGCCCCACCTCGCTCGCCGGAACGGTTGTGGTCCATTGGCCATTGGTATCCACCGTGGCGCTGTACGCTTTGCCGTTGAGCATCACGGTGACCACCGCGCCCGCGGCCAGCCCGGAAGCCGTACCTGTGATGGTCAGATCCTGCGTTTTCTCACTGCTGTTGATCACATCGTCGCCGGACACGGTGTCAATGGTCAGCACCGGCGCAGTGAGGTTGACTTCAACCTCGTGCGTTGTGCTGTTGCTGTTTCCGGCTTTATCGGTCAGTGCCGCGGTGATGGTGTGATCCCCGGCGGTCAGGGCACTCACGTCCGCCGCAGGCACGCCCACGCTCCACCTGCCGGAAGCGTCCAGGGTCGCCGTGTAATCTTTGTTATTGATGGTGACGGTCACTACGTCGCCCGCCGCCGCACCGGTCACGGAACCGGTGACAATCAGCGCCTGCGCATGCTCGGCGCTGTTGATCACGTCGTCGTCGGAAACGGTGTTAATGGTCAGCTGTGGCACCGTGGTATCCACCAGCACATCGCGGTCCGCCAAGGCCGGGTTACCCGCCTTATCCGCGACGGCTGCCGTGATGGTGTAACTGCCGTCGGTAATCGCGCCGATATCCGCAGACGGTACGGTGACGCTCCAGCTGCCGTTCGCCTGTACGGTGGTGGTGTAGTCCACGCCGTTAAGCGTCACGGTGACGGTCTGGCCCGCTTCGGCGTTGGAGACACCGTTAACGACCAGATCCTGCTGCGCTTCGGCCGCGTTGATGATGTTGTTGTCGCTGACGATCTCGATGGACACCGTCGGCGCGGTGGCGTCCACGCTGTACTCGCGGCCCGCCGAGGCGCTGTTGCCGTTCACGTTGGTGACGCTGACCTGCACGCTGGCGTCGCCGTCTTTCAGGCTACCTAAATCGGCAGACGGTACGGTCGCCGTCCAGTTGCCGCTGGCATCCACCGTCGCGCTATAGGTCTTACCGCCGAAAGTGATGGTAACGGTCTGGTTTTCTTCCACGTTGGTGGTGGCACCCGACAGCACCAGATCTGCGCCTTTTTCTGCCGCATTGATTACGTCGTCGGTAGCGATAGCGTCAATGCTGATAGCAACCGTCGCCAGATCGACCTTCACGTCGTGGCTGATGGAAACCGGGTTACCCGCCGCGCTCTGGCCGTCAACGGTCACGGTGATCGTGCCTGCGCTCAGCGCGCCGACGTCAGCCGCCGGAATAGCTGCACTCCATGTCCCGTCTGCCAGTACGGTTGCCGCGTAGGTTTTGCCGTTGACGGTGACCGTCAGCGCCGATCCGCTCGCCAGACCGTCGCTGGAGCCGGTGATAATCAGGTTTTGACCATGCTCGATGCTGTTGATCACATCGTCGCCTGCCACGGTATCCACGCGCAGGCCCGGCAGGCTGGCATCAATCGTGATGTCGCGTTCGCCGGTGCCGGTGTTGCCGTGGCCGTTGGTCACGCTCGCTGTTACGGTGAGATCGCCGTTACCGATAGCGGTTAAGACGTCAGACGGCACGTTAACCGACCAGCTCAGGTCGTCCTGGACCGTCGCGGTATAGGTGTTGCCCCCGATACCGATCGTGACAGTGTCACCGCTCGCCGCGCCGCTCACTTTCCCGCTCAGGGTTTGTCCGGAAGCCACTTCCGCCGCGTTAATCACGTCGTCGGTGGCAACCGCATTAATGGTGACCTGCGGCAGCGCGCTGTCGACCAGCACGCTATGGCTGGTGTTCGCACTATTACCCGCAGTATCGGTCACGCTGGCCGTCACGCTATAGCTCGCTTCGCCCAATGCCGAGACGTTTGCCGCCGGAACGGTGACGCTCCAGTTACCGCTGGCATCGGTGGTGGCGGCGTAACTGATACCGTTCAGGGTTACGGTGATGCGGGTCCCGTCCGGCTGGTTGCTGGTACCGGAGATCAACAGGTCCTGGCCTTTCTCGGTCGCGTTGATCACGTCGTCAACCGCCAGGGTATTGATGGCAATCACCGGCGCGGTCAGGGAGACGTCAAACGCGTGCGTCGCGCTGGTGCTGTTGCCCGCTTTATCGGTGACCGTGGCGGAGATCGTCTGATCGCCGTTAGCCAGCGCGCCCACGTCTGCCGCCGGAACGCCCAC
>NZ_QFRV01000168.1:0-3556 GCF_004136805.1 Enterobacter cloacae complex sp. GF14B | reverse complement strand
AGTAAGTTGGAGTCATTACCCATCACGATGACTAAAAAACAAGCAATTTGAGTAAACAAATATACGCCTGACATATTTGTTTACTCATGAAATAATATAGCCACAATAATAACTGGTGTATTTTTTTTGGCTCCCGGTGATGTCAGGGGGCCAACTTTTTGAAAATTATCATAAACATCAGATAAAACGAATTGCAAAGGTTAAAAAAATACCGCCAGTTATAATAATTGTGATATGAATTACAGTGTTATGAAACCCATCTCTGGCTAAATCGCCGCTCTATTCCCGTTCCCGTTCACCTGTAAAGGGCATGCAGGTCTCTCAATACGTGGTGTAACACATATCGCCTTCACCGAAATGATGTGAAGACTTCATCATTTTAGCAATCACAGGTTGCCCTAATCACTTAACGTTATTATTGTTCTATTGAAGCCTTAACCTAAACCCACTCACAAAACGTGGATTATCTGGTTAGTGATTCGCAGCAACAAAGCGTCCCGGTTCAAAACGAATCGTAAGACGTAGTTTCCCTTGATGTAGGGCTTGCCGCTGGAACAGGCGGCTTTTTTATTCTCCGGCGTGGGGGGGGATGCTGTTGACAGAAATGGAAATAAGTAACACCCGGAATATTACGCTTATTGCCCGGCGTCTTGCCTGGATTAATGCCAAAAGAACTCATATCGATATACCATCGTTTGCAGAACTGCTTTTCTCCGGCCAAAAAGCGCTGTTCTTCGAACAATATAATTATTTTCACTCACGACGGTACACAACGGCAGGCACGTCAAAGCCACCGGATTTACCATAACATCCGTTGCCCGCACCGCCTCAGGCGCCCTCAGGGCGTTTCTGACGGCGGTACGGTAAAACAGGTAACAAACCACCCGAAAAGCCGCCAGAAACGTGCCAGGTAAATTTTAACGCCATGCATGACTATGCACCAGAATGACGGCATCCTGTTTTCACATCAAAATCATCACAAGACACAGGAAAACACACATGAACCGCCAGGAATCCGCCGTTCTCAACATAGCTAAATTTATCCGCGCCCAGACACTCCTCCTGCTGGAAAGAATTGACCTGCTCGACTTCGATGACGAAGCGACAGACTGCGAACAGCTGCATGAGCAGGCCGAAGCGCTTTACCGGAAGCTCAGCGCCCGACTGGAATCAGACATAACGGCTTAGCCTTTCCGTCGCCTGCATCATGGCATCCACATCATCTTTTGAGAGATCTTCATCCTCCAGTCGTCGCTCAAGGATGAACGGACACGGAATTTATTACGGGTCGTGAGGCACTCAGTATGAAAGAAAAATGCAGACAATACAGACTGGAACTGTAAGCAAGCAGTGACGAGATTAAAAATCAGGATAACCAGAGACGGTATTTCCGAGACTCAGAGAGGTAATCAATACGGTTAAATGCCCCGGGATATAATGCACTAACGACACGCCAGAAATGTATCTGGGTCAGCTCATCTGCCCCACCTTCCCTGATGTCAGAAAGTACCTCGTCGTAAGTCTTTCCTTCCTCGCGGGCTACAATCCTCATCGTGTCCCTTGCAAGGCGATCAGTACACCCTCCGAAAATCAGAACATCAATAAACACGAAGTCCCTTCCGGTAAGAAAAAAAACCGGCACGGGAGCCGGTAATACTGTGAAAAACAGCCCGCTTTAGCATCGCGGTTAATAGTGACATGTTATGCCATTGAGCAGAGATATAAGCACCCACCAAAACTAGGAGGAACAGACATAGCAGACGGGCGCACCCATGCAGAAAGCTGTGTACCCCCGCAGCGTTCCAGCAGTAGCCGGTACTCATCCTCCGTCACCCACATGGTGAGTATCTTGTTCCGTTTCTCGGACAAACCAGTCTCCTGATAACGCCGTGACGGGCGGGAAACCCTTTCCCGGTCGGCGCGGGGTTGGACAAGCCGCAGGCGCGTCAGGCTTTTGGCGGGTTTCGGGGCGCAGCCCTGAACCAGTCACATAGCGCTAGCGGAGTGTATACTGGCTTATCTATTTTAACACTGTGCGGAAATTGACAGAAATCGGGCTATGTGGCAGAGGAAAATGCGGCTTCGAAGCATAAGCAGAATGATGGGCGGACGGTGAAAATGACGCCTCCTCGCTCATTCGCTCACTACGTTCGGTCATGAAGCTGTGGCGGGCGTTGCGGTGATCTGACTGAGTGATAATGATTTTTCTGGCTCTAGATGTACAAAAGCCCCGTGACAGAATCACAGGGCTTGAGTACTCTAATTCGTGCAGATACCTGCTCGGATCAGACCGCAATCAAATCCTAGCAGGGCTGGCTAGGAATGTCACTACCAGCTTAATACCATTCAACGACATTAAACCCATATCTGCACCTTGACTCTCAGGTCTACGCCCCGGACTCCGGCAGGATAAACAGGCAAGCGGTGGGAACCTGACCAGCTCGGGAAAGAAGCTGGCTCTACCCGGTCTCACGTTAACCAATAACGTACCTGATAAAGTGAGAGTGAAGGCAGCGGTTGCGGTGAAGCGTGATTGCCAAGGTCTGGCGCAACACCCACAAAATCGAAGCAGCATACGAACGGCCTGATGCTGGTCGCTTCGCTCCCCGTTTTCTGGTGTACCCACCACGGGGGCATTAGGCTTTCTTTGCCCTAATATGGGTTTGCGACTCTCAAATCCGGGTAATGCTGCCAACTTACTGATTTAGTGTATGATGGTGATTTTAAGGTGCTTGCGTGGCTTCCATTTCCATCAGATGTCCTTCCTGCTCCGCTACTGAAGGCGTGGTGCGTAACGGCAAAAGCACTGCCGGACATCAGCGCTATCTCTGCTCTCATTGCCGTAAAACATGGCAACTACAGTTCACTTACACCGCCTCTCAGCCCGGTACGCACCAGAAAATCATTGATATGGCCATGAATGGCGTCGGATGTCGCGCCAGTGCACGCATTATGGGCGTTGGCCTCAACACGGTTTTACGTCACTTAAAAAACTCAGGCCGCAGTCGGTAACCTCGCGCATACAACCGGGCAGTGATGTGATTGTCTGCGCTGAAATGGACGAACAGTGGGGCTACGTCGGTGCTAAATCACGTCAGCGCTGGCTGTTTTACGCGTATGACAGGATACGGAGGACGGTTGTGGCGCACGTCTTCGGTGAACGCACTCTGGCCACACTGGAGCGTCTTCTGAGCCTGCTGTCGGCCTTTGAGGTCGTGGTATGGATGACGGATGGCTGGCCGCTGTATGAATCACGCCTGAAGGGAAAGCTGCACGTTATCAGCAAGCGATATACGCAGCGCATTGAGCGACATAACCTGAATCTGAGACAACATCTGGCAAGGCTGGGACGGAAGTCACTGTCGTTCTCAAAATCGGTGGAGCTGCATGACAAGGTCATCGGGCATTATCTGAACATAAAACACTATCAGTAAGTTGGAGTCATTACCCATCACGATGACTAAAAAACAAGCAATTTGAGTAAACAAATATACGCCTGACATATTTGTTTACTCATGAAATAATATAGCCACAATAATAACTGGTGTATTTTTTT